>NZ_MRCC01000012.1 GCF_001904655.1 Chroogloeocystis siderophila 5.2 s.c.1
TCTTACGTATTTAGAACTACCATCTACTCTCTATCCTTACTTATTCAGGACTACCAAAATTTTAATGTAATTTAATCGTAAGCACGAGTAGTATCATTTTTCATCATATTAGCGATCGCCTTATAATTGCGAAACTACTCAACATTATTCTGATTAAACGTGCGATCGCACTTTTCAACACATTCTTCAAAAACTCATCCTATGCATGATAGACCACGATCGCCTCTTTAAAGAACTGCTGACAACATTCTTCTGGGAATTCATCAACTATTCTTTCCTGCTATTACTACTTACCTCGAACGCGACTCAATTACATTCTTAGACAAAGAACTTTTCACTGATGTCACATTAGGCGATCGCCGCGAAGTCGATTTACTTGCCAAAGCCAAGTTCAGAGAACAAGAAACATTCTTCCTCATCCACTGCGAACACCAATCACAATCCCAAACTGAGTTTGGCAGAAGGATGTTCTACTACTTTGCACGTTTATCTGAAAAATACGCCCTCCCCGTCTACCCAATAGTCATTTTTTCCTACGACACTCCACAACGCAGCGAACCGACATCATATCAAGTCACCTTCCCTGACAAAACAATCCTGGAATTCAACTACAGTGTCATCCAACTCAATCGTTTGCACTGGCGCGACTTCTTAAGACAAGAAAACCCCGTAGCCGCTGCACTGATGGCAAAAATGCAAATCAAACCTCAAGAGCGATCAATAGTAAAATTAGAATGCTTGCGCCTGCTAGCCACTTTACGTCTAGATCCAGCACGAATGCAACTGATATCTGGCTTTATTGATAGCTACTTACGCCTCAACATCCAAGAAGAACAGCTATTTCAAACACAACTGAGTACACTAGGAATAGCTCAACAGGAGGAAGTGATGGAAATTGTCACCAGTTGGATGGAACAAGGTATCGAACAAGGTAGACAAGAAGGTAAACAGGAAGGTAGACAAGAAGAAGCCCAATCATTAATTTTACGCCTCCTCAACCGCCGAATTGGTGCATTCGATGCACAATTACAAGCACAAATCCAGCAACTGTCACTTTCGCAGTTAGAAAACTTAGGTGAGGCTTTATTAGACTTTAGTGATACCTCTAATTTAATCACTTGGTTAGAGCAGCACTTAAGCAGTAACTGAAGTTGTCTTGAATGAGCGATCAGCTATCGATGAAGTTTCCTCCTCAGCATAAATACCGCTTTGTCACTTTGGCGATCGCCTCCTTGCTCATCATTCTATTAGGGATCATTCCGCTAAGAGTTGCGATCGCCCATTATCAAGCACCCCAACCTCAAGCTATCCTCACTCTCGGTGGTGGGATTGAACGTGAGAAATTCACCGCCCAATTTGCTCAACTTTATCCTCAACTCGAAATCTGGGTATCTTCCGGTATCCCCACCAATCAAGCCCGCAGCATCTTTCAACAAGCAGGTATTTCCAACACACGAGTTCACATTGATCGCCGCGCTGTTGATACGGTAACTAATTTCACTTCACTCATTAGTGAATTCCAACAACGCTACATAAAACACGTTTATCTTATCACCTCTGACTTTCATATGCCCCGCGCCAAAGCGATCGCGACTATTATTTTTGGAAGTCAAGGTATCATCTTCACTCCAGTCTCAATTCCCTCCAACCATCCCCCTGAATCACAATTGCGCATTCTTCGCGACAGCACCCGTGCTGTGTTATGGTTTTTCACACGGCGTACTGGCGCTAGTTTTCATTCACGCTAGCGCAGCGAGGCTTTTTTTAAAATAGAATTCTCATACTTGACAAATCAAGTTCACTTGCGCCAGACTCGAAGCCAATTCCCTCCGCGATCTTTGTTTCATGAACCGCAACCAGTGTTGCTAAGTGAATAAAAGTACAATTTGCCTCCCTAAACTTGAAAACACAACATTTATGCTGCTCATCTCTCTAGACTTCGGGAAGAATGAGTAGGTACAAAATAACACTACACCTTTCCAAGTCCCCCACTTGTGGGGGATTTAGGGGATGACTTCTTCAAGCTGTCTTTAAATATGCGTCTCGATCAATACACTCTCGGCAACTATACTCCTGGCGCTCCGCTATGGAAACAACTTCTATGGTATTTTCTTGGAGAACCATTATTCCGCACTCACTGGCTACCAGTTTCAACATTCAAAGTACTCTTGCTACGCCTTTTTGGTGCCAAAATAGGTCAACAAGTCCGCATCAAACCAGGAGTACGAGTTAAGTTTCCTTGGAGATTAACTGTAGGTGATTATACTTGGATTGGTGAAAATGCCTGGCTTGATAATGTTGCACCAATCACCATAGAAAACCATGTTTGTATCTCACAAGACGTCTATCTGTGCACAGGCAATCATGACTGGCGCGATCCTCATTTTAAACTGATCCCCACTGCAATTTACATCGCCGAAGGTAGCTGGATTGCTGCTCGTGCTGTTGTCGGGCCTGGAGTTACTATCGGTAAAGGCGCGGTATTAGCCCTCGGTAGCGTCACAGGGCGATCGCTCGAACCAATGACAATTTATGCGGGAAACCCTGCGCAACCAATCAAACAGCGAGTCATATCAGGTACTCTTGTCATTCATCCTCATGATTTACCGAAAATACCTTGATTGCAAAAATGCGATCGCCTTTTGGCATCAGTAAACGTCTTCGTAGATTGACTATCCTAATTCAATCATTTTTTTTACTCAATAAATTCAAATTTTTATTTGTAAATAATACAGCTAAGCTCACTCCTCATTAAGTATCCAAAAAACATTAAGTTTTAAAAAAACTTTGCTAATTACTAGCTATTAACGCCATTACGGTTATTTAGCTCTACTCAGCGCTGAATAAATTATGAATACGTACAATTCACGCCGTAGAAATACTTAACTGCACTACCGTAGATTTACGCAAAGAGAATAAAGATATTTTAGGTTTTTGTAGAATTTTCCGTAAAGTTTCCGATGGAACAAACGTAAATAGAGGGTTAAATTGCTTGTGAAATGCAATCTTTATCAAGCAGTTGTAAATTAAATAACAAGTAGTTTGGAGAAAAACTGCTGTGCATTGTTAGATTGCTTTTTTAGTTGCTCATCAGATTGGTATAGCCGATGATAGAACATTATGCACCAGGCTTGAATTTAGAAAATTTTAAAATACTACAGCCTAGTAATGAAAAAACATCAGAACTGCAACCGACTTTTAACTTATCTATTTTTACGCAGTTCTATCCTCCTGATTATGCAGCAACAGGGCAACTTATTGAAGAGTTGGCAACTCAATTAGGTCGCCTCGGTATTCATGTACAAGTTTTTACAGGGCAGCCAGGGTACGCTTTTCGTAAAGATTCTGCCCCAGCCAAAGAAAGATTAAATCGAGTTTCAGTACAGCGATCGCGCACATCTCGCCTTTGCCCTGCAAGAATTCGTGGCAAAGCAATTAATGGATTATTTTTTTTTCTGCGCTGCGTATTTCATGTATTTAAAAATTCAGGTAAGAAAGATATTTTACTATTAACCAGCGCACCACCTTTCTTACCAATTGTTGGCTATATTGCTCAGCTATTTTTTGGCACTCCCTACATCTGTTTACTGTATGATTTGTATCCTGATGTAGCAGTAGAACTTAATCTAGTCTCCTCTACAAATTGGCTAGTTAAAGCTTGGGATCGGATCAATAAACAAGTTTGGAAAAAGGCAGACGGCTTAATTGTACTGAGTTCTACAATGAAGGAACGAGTACAAACAAAATGTCCCGAAGTAAGTGACAAAATTTCAATTATTCACAACTGGGCTAACCCTAATTGGATAGTTCCCATAGCAAAACAGAAAAATTGGTTTGCACTCAAGTACGATTTAGTCAAGAAATTCATAGTTTTGTACTCAGGTAATATGGGACGCTGCCATGAAATGGATACGATATTAGAAGCAGCTTTCCAACTACAAAATGAGCAAATTCAATTTGTTTTTATTGGCGGTGGCGCTAAGCGACAAATTTGCATTGAACAAGTGAAAAAGCTAGGTCTAACGAATTGCCAATTTTTACCGTATCAAGACAAACAAGATCTTCCTTATTCCCTAACAGCGTGCGATTTATCATTAGTAAGTATTAGCTCAGGAATGGAAGGAATTGTTGCTCCTAGCAAGTTATATGGTATTTTAGCTGCTGGACGTCCCGTTGCTGCAATTTGCGAATCTAACTCTTATTTACGATCGCTACTATCCGAAGCAAATTGTGGTGCAGCTTTTAGTAACGGTGATGCAGACGGTTTGGTAATGTTTATCCGGCGTCTAGCAAATGATCGCTACTTAGCAGAACAAATGGGCGATGCAGGTAGGCGTTATCTTCAATCCAATTTCACACCAGAAATTATTGCTAAACAATACTCAAAAGTCTTGAGTACAGCAGTTGAACTCCAAAAAAGTAAAGCAGAAGCAAAAAGCAAATTACGTTAGTTAGAATAACAAATTTGCAGGTGGGTATGAATTGTTAATAATTGGTTGTCATGTTTTAGTAAATATGTGAGCATTAAACCTTTTTTTCTAGTTGGCAAATAGGTACATAAAAGCAATCACTAATTTTCAACATTTTTTGAATTTAATATTTACTCATTGTCAGCTTCTATACAGATTTTCACCTATTTACTTAACTAACTATTACTTATTAGCAATTCTCATATCAAAAGTCAGCGAGAGGAATTATATATTATGGAAGAGCAGATAAAAAATCAACTACTTTTTGAAAGAAATGGCAATGGGAAACACCCCCAACCCTTGCTACCTATTATTAATACTCCTTTGCCAATTCCTGATCCAACAGATGAGTGGGATCTCCGTCAGCTTCTAGCATTAATTCGTCGTCGCGCACTCGTTTTAGGTAGTGTGGCGATCGCACTATCAGCAAGCGTTGGTTTTTGGACTTTCACGCGTCAACCCAAGTATGAAGGTGGATTTCAACTTCTTGTCGAACCTGTAACAGCCGAGAGTCAACTTGAAGGATTAACACAAATTCCTGGCGTTAGTACCCAAATGCAAAAAGAAGGCTTGGATTACGATACGCAAATTCAAGTCTTACGCAGCCCTGAATTAATGGCTCCAATTATCAAAGAAATTGCAACGCGTTATCCTGATGTTAACTACACTTCTTTGCTTGCCGATTTAAGTATTAATCGCTTTCAAGAAACTAAAATTTTAGATATTCGTTATCAAGATTCTGATCCACAAAAAATTCAGTATATCTTGCAGCAACTTACTGCTGGATTTCTTAAATATAGCTTGCAAGAACGACAAACAAATTTGCGTCAAGGAATTCAGTTTGTCGATGAACAAATGCCACAGTTACAAGAGCGAGTCAATACTTTACAAAAACAATTACAACAATTTCGTCAAGAATATAATTTTATTGATCCAGAAGTTAAAGCTGAACAGTTATCTCAGCAAGTTAGTACGATCAAACTACAACGGCTTGAAACACAAAAAGCTTTAGCAGAAACTCGTGCTTTATATACAGCGCTACAAGGTAAAGCAGGCGCTCAACTTGCCGAAACTGTAATTCTAAATCCTAACTTACAAGACCAGTCTGAAGCATCACAAGCTTTAAATGCATCTTCCGTATATCAAAACCTCGTGACGCAATTGCGTGAGATAGATAGCCAAATTGCCGCTGAATCTACTCGCTTTCAAGAAGATAGTCCCATTCTACTTACTTTGCGCCAGAAGCGTGAAAACTTATTACCAGTACTGCGCCAAGAAGCTCAACGAGTTTTAAGCAACACATTAGTTGAGGTATCTAATCAAATTTCTGGTTTAGAAGTTCGTGCAGCCAAAATTGCGCAAGCTGAAGATAATCTTAATCAACAAATTCAACAGTTACCTACTTTGGCGCGGCAATATACAGACTTACAACGCGAATTAAAAGTCGCCACTGAAAGTTTGAACCGCTTTTTAGAAAAACGCGAATCACTGCAAATTGAAACAGCGCAAAAGGAAATTCCTTGGCAAACGATCGCAGCACCTCAACTGACTCAAGAAGAACCAATCTCACCTAATATCAAACGCAATCTCATTTTAGGTACTATCGCTGGTCTTTTAGCAGGAATGGGTGCAGCGTTGTTAGCAGAACGATTAGATAATGTCTTTCATTCGCCTGACGATCTCAAAGAAATCATAAAACTGCCACTGCTTGGCACAATTCCTTTTCGTAAATCTATACCACCAGCAACACCAGCAGCTGAGATAGAAGTTGTTAAAAAATCAGAAGGTATTCAACTGCTGCTTGATAGTTTCAGCAACTCTCAAGGGGAGAGCTATTTCCCCTTCTTAGAAGCGTTTCGCTCGTTACACACAAACATCAACTTTTTAGGTTCTGATACACCCATTCATTCCTTAGTCATTAGCTCCGCATCCCATGCTGATGGTAAATCAACTACTGCTGTACACCTCGCACAAGCTGCGGCTGCGATGGGACAGCGCGTTCTACTCGTTGACGCTGATTTACGGCTACCTCAGGTACATAATAAACTCAATCTACCCAACGAAGCAGGGTTAAGTAATGTCATTACAACCAGCTTACCTGTAGACGATGCCATTCAGCGATCGCCACTGTGGGAAAATCTCTACGTTCTTACTTCGGGACCCATTCCTCCTGATCCTGTCAAGCTGCTTTCTTCTAAAAAGATGCAGCAAATTATGGCACAACTGCGACAAAGCTTTGACCTAGTTATCTACGATACGCCACCTATGTTAGGACTTGCGGATAGTAGCCTACTTGCTCCCTACACCGCAGGAATTGTCTTAGTCGTCCGCATGGGTAAAACGGATCGTTCGCTTCTCGCCCAAGCTTTAGACCGCTTAAAAATGTCGCCTGCAACGATCCTGGGTACAGTATGTAACGGTGTGAAAAACTACGATTTTGCACCATACAATTACTACTACTATAAGCCTCAAGTTTAAAATACATTACAGGGATGAGGAGTGTGGAGCGAGGGGCTAGAGAACATCATACTATTTCTCTTCTGCGCCCTCTGCTCCCCTGCTTTGGCTTTACTGCACAGAACTCAACTCTTTCTGGACAGCAGCCTCTGGACTATCAGCTTCTGAAGGTGGTACAACTTGCCAAAACTGCGGTAAGTACTCTGACCAGTTTTCCAGAATTCGTTTCGCCTTCGGTGACTTTGTGCGTTCGACATGGGCTGCGATCAACTCTTTCAATTGTTTTTCCCCTGCGGGGCTATTCACCCGTTGCAGTTTAACGATTTCGGGATTGACGAATGCGGGGAAGTTACTATCTTCATCGAGGAAGTATGCTAAACCCCCAGTCATTCCAGCACCTACGTTTCTACCAGCTTTACCCAAGACGACAATCACACCACCTGTCATATATTCGCAGCAGTGATCGCCTGCACCCTCAATCACAGCGGTTCCCTTGGAGTTACGTACCGCAAAGCGCTCGCCAGCAATACCGTTCGCAAACAGCGTACCACCTGTAGCACCATACAAACAAGTATTACCCACAATCACGTTTTGCTCAGGTGCATAAGTTGCCTCGGCTGGAGGTTTAATAATAATTTCACCACCGTGCATTCCTTTACCAACGTAATCGTTTGCTTCGCCTTCGAGCGTTAAGATCATCCCAGGCAAGTTAAACGCACCAAAGCTTTGTCCGACACTACCTTTGAAGTTGAGATTGATTTGTCCTTCAAAGCCAGTATTACCGTATTGAGCCGCGATCGCTCCCGCGAGTCTCGCGCCTACTGTTCGATCTGTATTGACAATGACTAAATCTTTAGTAGCACTAGATTGATTGCGAATCGCGGCTTGAATATCTGCATCAGCAAGTAATTCATCATCAATTACAGGACCATTACTGTGAACCGTTTCATGATTTAGCCATGCGCGATCTTCTCGCGTGTCTGGTAACTGCGTAATACAGTCGAGATTGAGCGTTTGTGTTTTTGTCAGTTTTATACCTTCGCGCACTTTGAGTAAATCAGCACGTCCGACAATGTCAGTCAGTGAGCGATAACCGAGTTTTGCTAAGAGTCCGCGTACTTCTTCCGCAATAAAATAGAAGAAGTTGACGACGTGTTCTGCCATACCAGGAAAGCGCTGTCGCAGTTCTTCTTTTTGGCTCGCAACTCCCACGGGGCAGTTATTTGTGTGACAAATACGTGCCATAATGCAGCCTTCGGCAATCATCGCAATCGACCCGAAGCCGAATTCTTCCGCGCCCATCAACGCACCCATAAGAACATCCCAGCCGCTCTTGAAGCCACCATCGACACGTAGAATCACGCGATCGCGTAATTTATTATCCATCAACACGCGATGTACTTCGGTGAGTCCAAGTTCCCAAGGTCCACCTGCGTGCTTAATTGAAGATAAGGGCGATGCCCCTGTTCCGCCATCGTGTCCCGAAATTTGAATAATATCCGCATTTGCCTTAGCAACACCCGCAGCAACAGTACCGATACCCACCTCAGCAACTAACTTGACTGATACTTGGGCTTGAGGGTTAATTTGATGCAAGTCAAAAATTAACTGTGCCAAGTCTTCAATCGAGTAAATATCATGATGAGGCGGTGGCGAAATGAGCGTCACCCCAGGCTTAGAACGCCGCAGCATGGCAATATAAGGGCTAACTTTCTTCCCTGGTAGTTGTCCGCCTTCGCCTGGTTTAGCACCTTGCGCAATTTTAATTTCAATTTGCTTGGCGTTCATCAAGTACTCAGGTGTCACGCCAAAGCGTCCTGAAGCGACTTGCTTAATTGCTGACGATGCGGTATCGCCATTTTTCAAGCCTTTCAAATGCGGTAGCAACGGCGAATGTCCTTGTGCATCGACATCATCGAGGATATGATAGCGTATCGGATCTTCTCCACCTTCTCCTGAATTTGATTTACCACCAATGCGGTTCATTGCGATCGCCAGCGTTTCATGCGCTTCGCGCGATAGCGCCCCTAAGGACATTCCACCAGTACAAAATCGCTTGACAATTTCAGTAATCGGTTCAACTTCTTCTTTAGCAATGGGTGCGCGGTCTGAATTAAAGTCGAGTAAATCGCGCAGCGCGGTGACTGGCCGGTGTTCTAAAAGTTGACGATAAACTTCGTAGTGGTCGTAATTGTTTCGATCGGCGATCGCTTTATGCAGCGCTTTTGCCAGTTCTGGGCTATTCATGTGATACTCACCGCCAGGGCGATACTGAACAAACCCGAAGTTTTCTAATTTCTTAACGGTTAATTCGGGAAAAGCCCGCTGATGGAACGACAAAACTTCCTGTGCCAGTTCGCAAATACTCAAACCACTCAAGCGCGAAGTTGTTCCATAAAATCCAAGTTCTAATAAGTCTCGCGCAATGCCGATCGCTTCAAAAATTTGCGCTCCTTGGTAACTTGTGAGTAGGGAAATTCCCATCTTCGAGAGAATCTTGAGAATTCCTGCTTCTACCGCCTTACGATAGTTATTTAGCGCTTGATCGAGCGTAATCGCGGCAATTTTTCCGCGTTCCATAAACTGCTGCGTTTTCGGGTCAGACCACCAACTTTGCACCGTTTCTAAAGCCAGATACGGACACACAGCGCTAGCACCATAACCAATCAAGCACGCGAAATGATGTGTACTCCAGCACTGTGCGGTATCAACCACCAACGAGGCTTTCATCCGCAGTCCTTCCCGAATTAGGTGATGGTGAACAGCACCAACGGCGAGTAATGGCGGGATATAGCTTGATTCTTCTGAAAGAGGATAGGCGCGATCGCTTAAAATCAAAATTGTGTTGCCGTCTTTTACCGCTGCTGCTGCCTGTTCGCACAACTTTCTCACCGCGATTTCTAAGCCTTGAGGACCTGATGCAATCTCAAACAGCGTAGACAACATAGCACAAGCAAAGCCTGATTCTTTGATTGCGGTTAAATCTCCCGCCTGCAACACTGGAGAATCGAGTTTCAAGCGTTTTGCGTATTCTGGTTTAGCCTCAAGCAAGTTTCCGCGTTCGCCGAGTTCCATCTTCAACGACATCACCAAGCTTTCGCGCAAAGGATCGATCGGTGGATTTGTCACCTGTGCAAACCGCTGCTTGAAGTAGTCGTACAGCAAATGTGGGCGTTCGGATAGTACCGCTAAGGGAATATCATCTCCCATACAAAATGTTGGCTCTTTTCCTTCGCTTGCCATCGGTTGAATTACCATTTCCACGTCTTCTGTGGTGTAACCGAAGGCAATTTGATTCCGCAGTAATGCCGTTTTCGGATTAAGCGTTTGTGGTAAAGGACTTGAGGCGAGATTTTGCGTTGTATTTTCCTCACCGCCACTTGCTGCTTGTGTCTCCAGCTTTAATGTATCGGTATTACCAAGTTCAACGCGGTACTCTTTAAGCCACTTTCCGTAAGGCTGTGCTTGTGCAATCCGCTGCTTGATCTCCCAATTTTTTAAAACTTCATGACTTTCCAAATCGACAGCGATCATTTGCCCAGGTCCGAGTCTGCCTTTTTCGATAATCTCGGCTTCGGGTAAGTCCACAACCCCTGCTTCAGAAGCAACAACAATGTAGCCGTCTTTTGTAATACTGTAGCGTGCTGGTCGTAAGCCATTGCGATCAAGTGTTGCACCTACTTTCTTACCATCGCTAAATACAAGTAGCGCCGGACCATCCCAAGGTTCTTGAATACCGCTGTAGTATTCGTAAAAATCAATAATTTCTGGGTAATTATCTAGATCAGGCTGATTTAAATACGCCTCTGGCACCATAATCATTAATGCTTCTAGCGGACTTCGACCGGATCGCACCAATAATTCCAAGACGTTATCTAACGTTGCTGAGTCGCTATTATCAACATAAACAATCGGCTTGAGTACTTCAAAGCGGTCTTCCCAAACTGGATGCGTCAAGTCGGCTTCGCGTGCCATCATCCAGTTAATGTTGCCGAGTAATGTGTTAATTTCTCCGTTGTGTCCTAATAGCCGCATCGGTTGCGCCAATGGCCATTTTGGCATCGTGTTTGTGCTAAAACGACGGTGGTAAACTGCAAAAGCACTTTGATAAGCTGAATTTTTTAAATCGGTATAAAACTCACCCAGCACCGCCGATCGCACCATTCCTTTGTAAACAATCGTGCGACTCGAAAACGAGCAAACATAAAAGTTTTCAGCGTCTTTAATCTCGCCCGTTTCTGCTAAGGCTTTACCAATCTTTTTCCGCGTGATGTACAGTTGACGTTCGAGCGCATCACCTGTTTTGTCGGCGCTAGCAACAATGACTTGTTCAATTTGCGGTTGATTTTCTCTTGCTTGAATTCCTAATAACTGGGGTTTGACAGGAACGACGCGCCAGCCTAATACTGTTAAGTTCTCTTGTGCTAATATGCCTTCGATTGTCTGACGAACAAGATTTGCGATCGCCTCTTCTTGAGGTAAAAAGAGCATCCCCACTGCACAATTTTTGGATGGCGGTAGCTGTTTTCCTTGCTGTTGTAACCACTGACTCAGCAACGCCCAAGGAATCGCAGTCATCAACCCTGCACCATCTCCCGAATCTTGGTCAGCACTACAGCCGCCTCGGTGTTCTAAACATGCAAGTGCTGTTAATGCCTTTGCCACAATTTCATGACTTGCTTGATTTTCACAGTGCGCAATAAACCCCACGCCGCAGGCGTCTCTTTCTTCTACCAACCAGCGCGGCCCCGCATTATAAGTACTCTCTGAAGAACGATCTACGTTTTGATTCGCCGTCATGTTCAGTGGATTTTGATTCATCTGCTGGTTATTCATAGATTAGTTAGGATTCTGCAAAGGGGATTTACTTAGAGTTGACTGCGATTCATTCTGCGGTTTATAACTACAGAATCAAGGCTGACGATCAAGACAAGTTGCGTTAATAAAAATTATTTAAAATTACCTGACTCACGCTCAATACTTTTTGTTGGCGTTTTAAAATTAAACCTTTTCTTATTAGTGCTGGCAATCTCATTGACAACCGATTTCGTAATACGTTCTTATTTTGGAACTCTATTGTTTGGGTGAGTGTCTTAAACTTATGGTTTTGTCACAACTCAGCAATTCCTGCGAAAGGAATGCTAGTCAAAAACTTAATTTGCTTTATGCGTAATCTATTGACAAACCATAGAAAATGTGCGGTATTCCCCGATCTTTATCATAAAGTAAAAGTAACAGAGTAAGGTTATGATCAAATGCTCAGATTTGACAATTCCTCAGTGCAATAAAAATTTACTGCTACTGCGGAGGAGCTACTTAAGCATTTATCTATTAGGTCGCTGACACGACGCCCAATTTTAAAGTGCAAGCTCCATAGTACATTCGAGCACTAAGCAAAACCTAGATACTACTAGTTTGGTGCCCACTGAGCGATCAAGCTACTTCTATACATTATGACGTTAAGCCTCGAAATAGAAGTCAGTAATTTTTAATATTTAGGAGTTAGGAGTGAACAGCGAGGAAACTAAACGAACTCAGCAGCCCTGGCGCGCCAATCAGGCAAATGCCAGTTCAAGCGCAAAACATCAAAATAGCTCTGATCAACGCTGCTGCAATATCCACATTAGGTTGACTCCTCGGCGGCACCCCTTGCAACAGTGGACTATACCTGTTATCCTAGCTCGCGCCTTCCTAATGCCCCGCCAAGTCTTATTTTTGCTCTTAACAATCACATTGTGGTTGATATCGACTACTAGTAGTGCTGCGCAGCAGTTGTCGCCATACGCAAAGCCTTCGGCAAAGCCATTATTAATAAGTCAAAATTCTGCACCGCGCTTAGTTGCTAAAGGTACGCAAATTGCGCTCAATAGTCGTACGTTACCAGGTGCCTGGAGTCAATGGCAGCAGCCGACTAAATCCGGAATGGCAACAGCGATTAGCGACGCTGGACTCATGCAACTTTTAGGAGTTGAGTTATTAAACACGAAGGATGTCACCAAGCAATCCGTGCAATGGTTTTCTGAACCAAAAACCTCAACGTTTACATTAGATGCTTGGCATCATAATAGCTATCGCTATCTTAATATTACGCAATTAGCAACGAAGCTCGGCTGGCAAATTCAAACGAATGGGAATACGCTACAAATCAAAACTCCACCCGCAACGATTAAAGATATTCGCCAAGGTAAACAAGTATGGGGTGATCGCATTGTCATTGATTTAGACCGCCCAGCGTTTTGGCAAGTCACGTCACAGCCACTTCTTGCAAAACCTAAATCGCCATCATCCACAACTGATGACGATCAACCGCCGAATCAAGAATGGCTCATTACTATTGATGCGACAGCACAGCGATCGCTACTTCAACGCTTTCGACCAAGTTTACCTGAGCAACTCACCAGCGCTCAAGATAGCGACCAAACTTCGGTACTTCAACTAGAAAGCGCACCCAATTTGACAACGATCCGCCTCAGTGTTCCCGCTGGCTTATCGCCACGTCCAAGTACTTTACCCAACCCCAACCGCTTAGTCATCGATTTACGACCGGATGCAATGGTTGAACGCGATATACAATGGGCTTCTGGTATTCGTTGGCGACAGCAATTTGTTACATTGGGCGATTCGCACTTTCCTGTCGTTCTACTCGAAGTCAATCCACGCACAACAGGGCTAGCTCTCAAACCAATTTCTAGCGCCACAAATTCGCTGACTGGTACGGCACCAATTATCACAACTGCGCAACAATTAAATGCCGCAGCGGCAATCAACGGCGGTTTTTTCAATCGCAAAAATCAGTTACCCTTAGGAGCAATCCGGCGTGACGGACAATGGTTATCTGGCCCCATTCTCAACCGAGGCGCGATCGCTTGGAATGATGCTGGTAAATTCAAATTTGGACGGCTACAACTTCAAGAAACAATCGTTACTTCTTCTGGACAGCGTTTGCCGGTTGTGACGTTTAACAGTGGCTACGTCAAACCTGGTATTGCCCACTATACAAACACTTGGGGCGCGACATACACTCCTCTCATCGACAACGAAACTATTGTCGTTGTGCAAAATAACCAAGTCACTAGACAAATTCCTGGTGGTGCTGCTGGCGAAACAACAGTTCCGATTCCCGCCAACGGCTTCTTACTCGCGCTACGGGCAAATCCACAATTTGCTAGTTTACTACCCATAGGCGCAACCGTCCGCACCGAAAATGCGACAAGTCCTGCTGATTTTGCCAGTTACCCACATATTTTAGGCGGTGGACCGCTTCTATTGCAAAATCGTCAAATCGTGCTAAATGCGCAAGCTGAAGGCTTTAGTGAAGCTTTTAGCCGTCAAAAAGCCGCGCGAAGTGCTATTGGTGTAACCGCAACAGGCAATCTCCTCATCACTGCTGTCCACAATCGCGTTAATGGCATTGGTCCAAGCTTGACCGAAATTGCCCGAATCATGCAACATCTCGGCTGTGTTGATGCTTTAAATCTCGACGGTGGTAGCTCAACAAGTCTTTTCTTAGGAGGACAGTTACTCGATCGCTCTCCCCGTACCGCCGCCCGCGTCCACAACGGATTAGGTATTTTTCTCGAACCTCGTACCTAAATGGTGAGTGCGCGTTCATTACAGTCAAACTTTTTAAGAAGAGGTACCTGATAATTCCAATGCATTTAGCCCAACAAAAGCTAATTGATTAATTCCTTATAGTTAAAGATTACTTAAACATACCGCACAACTGATGAAGAGTTGTTATAAAAATATGAAACGGATGCATTTTGTAGTGACAGCTGCTAGCAGGTGTTTGCTATCTTGGGCTATATTTGCCAAAGTTTGGGTATCTTAAGCGCAAAATCAGTTTTTCTATATTTGCTATAAGTTGTTTTTTTAAGGAGAAAAATGTATGGTTCAGGCTCAAGAAACTGCCCACGAGCCGACAACACTGCCTTTACCGCCATCTGTAGGTCATAAAGGCGTTGCAGCTACTGAACTTAGACCTTGGGGTTCTTTCACGATTCTCGAAGAAGGACGCGGATACAAAATCAAGCGCATTGAAGTTAAACCAGGGCATCGTCTGAGCCTACAGATGCACCACCACCGCAGCGAACACTGGATTGTTGTTTCGGGTACAGCAAAAGTCACTTGTGGCGATGCCGAAATTCTACTTACGAATAATCAATCTACCTACGTACCTCAGTGTACAAATCACCGCTTAGAAAATCCTGGTGTGATTCCTCTTGTTATTATTGAAGTCCAAAATGGCGAGTACTTGGGAGAAGACGATATCGTCCGGTTTCAAGACGACTACTCTCGCACAAAGTAACAATTAAGAGTAGGGAAGAAAACAGTTAAGATGCTTTGTAGGAAAGCTAAATCAAACGTTATAAATTAACTTTTGTGTCTTGTTAGCGAGTAAAGGCATATTTTCATTCCCTACTTTTAATGCATCATGGTTCGTCTCAGCACATCCGCAGCTAAAGAAATTCAACGCCTGCAAGCTAAGCAGCATGATCAAAATGTCTTCTTTCGGCTAAAGGTTCAAGCTGGTGGCTGCTCTAGCTTGTTATACAACATGGAATTTGATACTAATCTCACTCCAAGCGATCGCGTTTATGACTGTAGCGGAATTACCGTTGTTGTCGATGCGCAAAGCACTGATTATATTCATGACCTCCTCCTTGATTATTCGGAAGATTTGATGGGCGGAGGTTTTCGCTTTCATAATCCTCAAGCGATCGCAACTTGTAGCTGCGGTAACTCATTTTCCATAGCATCTGATGCCTCTACTTCTCAATAGTAGCGATTGATAACCAACTATCAAGCAGGAAACCTCAACACAATTCTCTGACCTCTGCCCCTTCTTTACTGCTGCCGATTTGACACAAACTTGATAAGTTTGTTATACTCAGGATTTGTTAAAACTTAAAGCAGTAAGCAAATTTACGTGCTGTAACCCATGCCAACCATACAGCAACTCATTCGTAGCGAACGTCAACTAACAAGCAAGAAAACAAAATCGCCAGCATTGAAGGAATGCCCGCAGCGTAGAGGCGTCTGCACGCGGGTATATACTACAACTCCTAAGAAGCCTAACTCTGCCTTGCGCAAGGTAGCTAGAGTGCGCTTGACCTCTGGGTTTGAAGTCACCGCATACATTCCTGGAATTGGTCACAATTTACAAGAACACTCGGTCGTTATGATTCGAGGTGGTCGTGTTAAAGACTTGCCTGGAGTGCGGTACCACATCATTCGCGGGACGCTAGACACCGCCGGAGTCAAAGACCGCAAGCAGGGGCGTTCTAAATATGGTACAAAGCGCCCCAAGTAACATAATTTGCAGAAAAAAGTGTAGCAAATCTCACGCTTGCTACAATTCTTAAACAAAAATGTTAAAGTGGCAAAGTGATGCCTACGCTTGCTTTGATAAGCGGAAGTATATTTACTAGGCGGCTAGCAAAGTTAATATATCCAGCTTAAAAACTAGAATAATGACTAGTTATATTTAAAGCTGTGCCAAAGAGTGTCACAGCCGAAGCCCGCTCTTAAATGTCGTTGTTGCCCAGTAGTTCAATTTAAAGGCTTACGTATGTCTCGTCGTACTGTTATTCAAAAACGTCCAGTTCCCCCAGATTCAGTATATAACAGTCGCATCATCAGCATGATGATGCGACGGGTGATGCGTAGCGGAAAAAAATCTCTAGCTGCAAGAATCATCTATGATGCAATGAAAACCATCGAAGAACGGACGGGTGGCGATCCGATCGAAACTTTTGAAAGAGCGGTACGTAATGCAACTCCGCTAGTCGAAGTTAAAGCCCGCCGGGTTGGAGGTGCAACCTACCAGGTACCGATGGAAGTACGTGCAGATCGGGGAACTACGTTAGCGCTCCGCTGGCTAATTCAGTACGCTAGACAACGTTCAGGTCGCTCAATGGCAAGCAAACTTGCTAATGAATTAATGGACGCTGCCAACGAGACAGGAAGTGCAATCCGTAAGCGAGAAGAAACGCATCGTATGGCAGAAGCAAATAAAGCATTCGCTCACTATCGATACTAGAGGGGAAATCAGCATAAATATAGAACGGGTTTCCCTAAACGTATAGAATTTTAACAGAGAGTAATATAAAGATACCTGCGGCAACACAATTCAAGGAGGTAACTGTGGCACGTACAGTCCCGCTGGAAAAAGTACGCAATATCGGGATTGCGGCCCACATTGATGCGGGCAAGACAACAACAACAGAGCGAATTCTCTTTTATTCCGGTATTGTTCACAAAATTGGTGAAGTTCACGAAGGAACAGCAGTCACTGACTGGATGGAGCAAGAGCGGGAACGAGGAATTACAATTACCGCTGCTGCGATTACGACAAGTTGGAAAGATCACCAAATCAATATCATTGATACGCCTGGGCACGTAGACTTCACAATCGAAGTTGAGCGTTCAATGCGAGTACTAGACGGTGTAATTGCCGTGTTCTGCTCGGTTGGTGGCGTGCAACCGCAGTCAGAAACTGTGTGGAGACAGGCAGATCGGTACAAAGTTCCGAGAATTGCCTTTATCAACAAAATGGATCGAACTGGGGCAAACTTCTACAAAGTTTACGACCAAATCCGCGATCGCTTACGTGCCAACGCAGTACCAGTACAACTACCAATCGGTAGCGAAGACACGCTCAGAGGCATTGTAGACCTTGTGCGCATGCGTGCCTTTATTTACACAAACGATAAAGGAACAGATATTCAAGAAGCTGATATCCCTGCCGAAATGCAGGAAGCAGCAGCAGAGTATCGGACAAAACTCATAGAAGCCGTCGCCGAAACCGACGAGGAACTGATCGAAAAGTACCTCGAAGGCGAAGAACTGACTGAAGCAGAAATTCGTAAAGGTTTACGTCAAGGAACAATAGCAGGAACAATTGTGCCTGTGCTGTGTGGTTCGGCTTTTAAAAATAAAGGCGTGCAACTACTGCTCGACGCAGTTGTCGATTATCTTCCAGCACCGATTGACGTACCAGCGATTCAAGGTACGCTACCATCCGGTGATACAGTTGAACGTCAAGCGAGTGATGAAGAACCCTTCTCTGCTTTGGCTTTCAAAATCATGGCAGATCCTTATGGGCGTCTGACCTTTATCCGCGTCTACTCTGGAGTTCTCAAGAAGGGTAGCTATGTCATGAACTCCACTAAGGGTAAGAAAGAGCGAGTATCGCGCTTAGTAGTCTTAAAAGCTGATGAGCGAACCGACGTAGACGAACTCCGCGCTGGCGATTTGGGAGCAGCGCTAGGACTCAAAGACACCTTTACAGGTGATACACTTTGCGATGAGAATGCTCCAGTTATACTAGAGTCTCTGTATATTCCAGAGCCAGTGATCTCGGTAGCGGTCGAACCAAAAACCAAGCAAGACATGGATAAGCTGTCGAAAGCACTGCAATCCCTATCTGAAGAAGATCCGACCTTCCGTGTCAGTGTTGATCCCGAAACGAATCAAACCGTCATTTCAGGAATGGGAGAATTGCACCTAGAAATCCTCGTAGACCGCATGTTACGGGAATTTAAGGTAGAAGCTAACGTAGGTGCACCACAAGTTGCTTACCGTGAAACTGTGCGTAAACCTGTGAAAGCGGAAGGCAAGTTCATTCGTCAAAGTGGTGGTAAAGGTCAATACGGACACGTCGTTGTTGAGCTATCACCAGGCGAACCTGGAACAGGCTTTGAGTTTGTCTCTAAAATTGTGGGCGGTGCAGTACCTAAAGAGTACATCTCCCCCGTCGAACAAGGGATGAAAGAAACCTGTGAATCAGGTGTTTTGGCTGGATATCCAGTTATTGATGTCAAAGCAACTTTGGTTGATGGTTCTTACCACGAAGTTGACTCCTCGGAAATGGCGTTTAAGATCGCTGGTTCAATGGCGATGAAAGAAGCTGTAATGAAAGCTTCACCAGTGCTATTAGAACCTATGATGAAAGTAGAGGTAGAAGTACCCGAAAACTTCCTAGGGGATGTTATGGGCGACCTCAACTCCCGTCGCGGTCAAATCGAAGGCATGGGATCTGATCAAGGCATCGCAAAAGTTACTGCTAAAGTTCCATTGGCAGAAATGTTCGGCTATGCTACAGATATCCGCTCGAAGACCCAAGGTCGGGGTATCTTCACGATGGAGTTTAGTAACTACGAGGAAGTACCTCGCAACGTGGCTGAAGCAATTATCGCTAAAAGTAAAGGGAACGCATAATTAAGAAAGGAACCGATCATTCATGGCACGCGCAAAGTTTGAAAGAACTAAACCCCACGTTAACATCGGTACGATTGGTCACGTTGACCACGGCAAAACCACGCTAACCGCAGCAATCACTATGACCCTGGCGGCTCTGGGTCAAGCGAAAGCTCGCAAATATGATGATATTGATGCTGCTCCTGAAGAAAAGGCTCGCGGTATCACCATCAACACAGCGCACGTGGAGTATGAGACAGAAAAGCGGCACTATGCTCACGTAGACTGCCCAGGACACGCGGACTATGTGAAAAATATGATCACGGGTGCAGCACAAATGGACGGGGCAATCCTCGTTGTGTCTGCGGCTGATGGTCCGATGCCTCAAACTCGCGAACACATTTTGTTAGCAAAACAAGTAGGGGTTCCGAATATCGTTGTCTTCTTAAACAAGAAAGACATGGTAGATGATGAAGAACTTCTAGAACTTGTAGAACTAGAAGTACGCGAGCTTCTTAGCTCATACGACTTCCCTGGCGATGATATCCCCATCGTTGCAGGCAGCGCCTTGTTAGCACTCGAAGCAATGACAGGGAATCCCTCTACACAAAGAGGTGATAACGAATGGGTTGATAAAATCTATGAGTTAATGGATGCAGTCGATGCTTACATTCCAACACCAGAGCGCGATATAGACAAACCCTTCTTGATGGCAGTAGAAGACGTATTCTCGATTTCTGGTCGTGGTACGGTAGCCACAGGTAGAATCGAGCGCGGCAAGATCAAGGTAGGCGAAACCGTGGAGTTAGTGGGTATCAAGAATACTCGTAGCACTACAGTTACTGGTGTAGAAATGTTCCAGAAAACCTTAGATGAAGGTATGGCTGGAGATAACGTGGGAGTACTGCTTCGCGGTTTAAAGAAAGAAGACATCGAGCGAGGAATGGTACTAGCTAAGCCTGGTAGCATCACTCCTCACACCGAATTCGAGTCCGAAGTTTACGTACTGACAGACAAAGAGGGTGGTCGGAAGACACCATTCTTCGCAGGTTATCGTCCTCAGTTCTATGTACGGACAACGGATGTAACTGGCACAATCAAAGCTTTCACTTCTGATGATGGTAGCGAAGCTGAAATGGTGATGCCAGGCGATCGCGTTAAAATGACTGTAGAACTAATCAGCCCGATCGCAATTGAGCAAGGAATGCGCTTTGCAATTCGCGAAGGCGGTCGTACCATTGGTGCAGGTGTTGTTTCTAAAATTGTGAAGTAACACCTTTGTGAACAAATTGAGAGCAGAAAGGCAACGCTCATGCGGTAAAATGCTTTTCTGCTCTTTTAATGTCAAGAGTGCTTCTCAAGTGAGCTATAGACAAGCAAAAAATTACTGAATAATTAAAACTGAACCAGGAAAACTAAAGAAATGGCAACTCTTCAACAGCAAAAAATTCGGATTCGGTTGCAGGCTTTTGATCGCCGCCTACTCGATACTTCGTGTGAAAAGATTGTAGATACGGCAAATCGAACCAACGCTACAGCAATTGGTCCAATTCCCTTACCTACTAAAAAGAAAATTTATTGCGTACTGCGTTCTCCCCATGTCGATAAAGACTCACGCGAACACTTCGAGACACGGACTCATCGCCGCATCATTGATATCTATCAACCTTCTTCTAAAACTATCGATGCCTTGATGAAACTTGATTTACCATCCGGTGTCGATATTGAAGTGAAACTCTAATCTTCAGGATTGGTAATGGGTCATTGGTTATGGGGAATTTACATTACCAATTACCCATTACCTATTACCTTCTATGATTTGGTAATTTTGCTTAACAAATAGGTTAAAGTAAGTATATATTGCGCAGTTACCGTTTTTACTGAGCGAACATGGCATCCTCTTCCAAAATTGCGGTTCGAGAACTGTCCCTGTTTCCTTTACCTGAAGTAGTTCTCTTCCCCGGTAGACCTCTACCCCTACATATCTTTGAATTTCGCTACCGGATCATGATGAACACGATTCTAGAGAGCGATCGCCGATTTGGCGTCCTGTTGTGGGATCCAGTGCAAAATCAACCTGCGACAGTAGGCTGTTGTGCCGAAGTGATTCAGTATCAGCGGCTACCAGACGACCGCATGAATATTCTAACGCTAGGACAGCAGCGCTTTCGCGTTTTAGAATACGTTCGAGAAAAGCCTTACAAAGTCGGTTTAGTCGAGTGGATTGAAGATAACCCGCCCCAAAAAGACCTCAAGCCGTTAGCAAAAGAGGTAGAACAACTACTTCATGATGTCGTGCGTCTCTCGGCGAAGCTAACAGAACAGAATATTGAACTTCCAAAAGATATTCCTGATTTACCGACAGAACTGTCTTATTGGGTCGCGAGTAATCTTTATGGCGTTGCCGCAGAGCAGCAGAACTTACTCGAAATGCAAGACACTGCGGCGCGCTTAGAACGTGAAGCAGAGATTTTAACCTCCACTCGCAATCATTTAGCAGCGCGTACCGTACTGAAAGATACTTTTAACTAAGAATCACTTTTTACCTCCACCACGTTGTAGCTACCGAAGAGTTTGAGAATTTCTGTAAAGGTAGACAGTTCGGCGATTGCAGATTGTACTAGCGGTGAATTGGCATCGGCTTCTAAATCGAGGAAGAAAAGATATTCACCAAGCGATCGCTTCGTCGGGCGCGACTCAATGCGACTGAGATTAATACTGCGCTCTGCAAAAATTTGCAGAGGTTTAACTAAGGCTCCAGGAGTATTAGCAGGCAAACTAAACGCCACAGACGTGTGGGTGTATTTTACAGCAGACATTTGACGACTTACAGAACGCTGACCTACTACCCAAAACCGCGTACAGTTATCGGGATAGTCGTTAATGGCACGCGCCAGAATCGGTAAATTGTAAATTCGGGCTGCACGCAACGAAGATATCGCACCAGCACTGCTTTCTTGTTCGAGATGTTGCAGCGCTTCAGTTGTAGAATTTGCTGGAATTAGCTCAACAGTGGGCAAAAACTGCTCTAGCCATCCTTGACACTGTGCTAGTGCTTGCGGGTGCGAGTATACCGTATTGATAGCTTCTAAACTTGGCGCGTGTGAAAGTAAAGCATGAGTAATTGGTAAAACTAATGCAAGTTGAATTTGTAATTGATCTAGCTGCCAAAGCGTATCTAGGGTAATAGTGACACTACCTTCAATTGAATTCTCAACAGGCACAACGGCAACATCTGCTTTCCCTCGCGCCACAGCTTTTAAAGTTTGAGCAATACTCGGATAAGGACATAGCGTAATTTGTTCTTCGTACTTGAGCCGATTGAGATAAGCTAAAGCTGCTTGTTCTGCATAAGTGCCAGTAGGTCCTAAATGTGCAATCAACATTGCCATGCGTTTTTTTGCCTGTTCAACTTCTACTCATATCTTGCACTGATGTGGCATTATTTTCGTTCATAAAGAGTTTGGCGAATGAACTCGCGCTGCTAGATAAACGAAATCTACCTCTGTAAACTATAAACTATGAGTAAGAAACGTCTTACGCCCTCAAGACTCTTATCTTAGTGTGCTGCTTTGCACACTTTTTTTGAGTAGGGCAACTACGATCTGCCATCATATTGATTATCTTGCTACCATAAAAGGACACGATATACTTCGATATGAGAGATAGTAGCTTTACCTGTAATTTGCAATAACACCGAGTCTATGACATCCTACGCAACAACCTCTGCTAAAGCAGAAATGAGCGAACTGCGCCGCCTAAGAAACTTACTTCCACCCGAATTACAAAGCTGGGTAAGTGTAGAAGGAACAACCGAAGTCAATCCTCCACTCATTACGACAGAAGAGGTTGGCAGAGATCAAGTAGAAGTTCTCATCGATTTAGTTAAATGGGATCAACTAGCAATTGATCAGCGCAATCTGTTGTTTTGGCACGAAGTTGCCCGAATTCAGAACGATACCATTCCTAAAGATGGATGGGAAATGGCAGCCTTGGCGATCGGGTTAGGTGGTGCAGTAGGTGAACTGTGGGTGCAAGACGGATTGTTGCTACTACTAGCGCTTGGACTGTGTGGCGTATCTGGCTATAGGCTATACGTAAAAAATAACGGACAAAAGCAACTACAAGAAGCAATCGAAGCCGATGAAAAAGCGATCGCGCTTGCGACTCGTTTCAACTATACTCTCCCTAATGCCTACAAGAGCCTTGGCAGTGCGCTGAAAACCTTGATTGAACAATCACCTAGCAAGCGTCAACGGGCCAAATATGAATCAAGACTACAAGCCCTCAAGCGCAGTGCAAATAAAGCGAAAGCTCGAACCAAAGCCTCGCCAGGCGTAGTTTATGGCGATTGAATATATTTATAGCTGATTGAGCAGTTTGTGCGTTTGTGGAACAACGCGTACGTGCTTGAGTGATCGCTTCATTTCGGCTTGCCAAGTCAAAACTTGGGCGGGTGTTGGGGCAGAAAAATTTATTTTGCTATGTCGTTGCACTGATTCCAATGGCGTTACGGGCTGGAGGAATAAGACAATTTCGGGGTTAACATCGGCGACTAACTCCGCAGCTTGGTGCAGTTCTGTGCTGTCCGTTTCAGCGGAAACAATGACTTTAACAAACACTTCCACGCCCGACTTGTAGCAACGCTGCAAAAACGTTGCGTGTTCTTGCCAATAGCTTTCGCCACTGACGCTAGGTAACTTCAAATCCATTCCTACCGAGTTGAGATGTGGTAACACTAATGCTAAACGTTGCGGGTGATGTCCGCCGGTTTCTAAGTAAATTGGTAATCCTGTACGTTTTTGTACTTGAGGAAGAAATTGTAATAAAAAGGCACTATGCAGCAAAGGTTCACCACCAGTCAGGCTAATACTGTCGTGTAAACCAGGTACATTAAGTTGCTGCACCCACTTTAAAAGCAAATCGAGCGAAACTGGGTTATCGTAGGTTTCAAAATCGCGCAACCCTGGTGATCGCTCAACGCGATATGTACGCGGTACACTCCAAGTATGTGCACTATCACAAAAGTGACAGCGTAAGTCACACAAGGCAAAGCGAATAAAAATTTGCCGCGTTCCGACATTGAGTCCTTCTCCTTGAATCGCAGAAAAAACCTCAACGAGTCGTGCAGTCGTAGTTTCAGTAGTAGTTACAGACATTGGGCTAAGCAATTGAAATGAGCCATCAGCAGTTTTGTTAGTTTTAATTTATTTCTAACATTTCGTTACAATTAAATGGTGGTATAACCTTCAGTCGTCTTACTGTGCTTTCCGACCAAACTCTAGAGTCACATACTACTAGTGAACGCGATCGCATTCTCGCTTGGCTAGCAGACAACGTACCGCAATCGCGTATCCAACATATTCTCAGAGTAGAACAGATGGCGATCTCATTAGCACGCCATCATCGAGTTGATGTTGAAAAAGCCGCGAAAGCTGCGTTAATGCACGACTTAGCGAAATATTTTAAGCCGCAAAAACTCTTGACGATGGCACACGCAGCAGGGTTAGAGATCGATCCTGTCAGTAAGGCGAATCCTCACTTATTGCACGCGGATGTCGGAGCGCTAATTGCTAGAGATACTTTTAGTGTAAACGATGAAGATGTATGCTCAGCAATTGCTAACCATACTTTAGGTCAACCAGGCATGAATGCGCTTAGCTGCATCGTCTTTTTGGCAGACAGTCTAGAACCAGGGCGCGGCGAAACTCCAGAATTAGAAGAATTGCGCAAGGCAAGTTACCGCAATCTCGAACAAGCAGTTTGGCTAACGTGTGACTACTCATTACGGTTATTAATCGAAACGCATCGCCTAATTCATCCTCGGACAGTTGCGACACGTAACTGGTTTTTGCAAAAAGTAAAAAATTCGCAGCAAGCTACGGATAAAACTGCATGAACTATGGTTTTTTGTTAGTATGCAAGAAAAACCGCAGCAATACCTGTGTCTAGTTATATTTTAAAAAGGTTTAATAAAAATTAATAACTTCTTATGAGGTGTAATGACTGAATATTCGCCAGTAAATTCACAATCGCAGTCTATATCCACGGCAACAAGTGCAGTTAAATCAGCACAAGCAGAGACCGACATTAGTAAAGATTTAGCCCTCACTGCCGCTCAAGCAGCTTCAGATCGTAAAGCAGGCGACATTGTTGTGTTACGAGTTGCGGACGTATCCTACATGGCAGACTATTTTGTCATCGCAACAGGGTACTCGCACGTTCAAGTCCGCGCGATCGCACAAGCAATTGCAGATCAAGTTGAACAAGAGTGGCAACGGCAACCACTACGTACCGAAGGAAAAGTAGATGCGAGTTGGATGTTACAAGACTACGGCGATGTCATAGTTCATGTCATGATGCCAAAAGAGCGCGAGTTTTATAATTTAGAAGCGTTTTGGGGTCATGCAGAACAAATTGAATTTACTACCGCCGATGGGGCATAGCACCATGATGGAGTTTTCAGTGTCGGATTGTCCAGTCCCTGTTGAACAACAGCCACTCAACGAATACGAAGCACTAAAAGCATCAAACTACTTTAGTACTTGTAACTTAGAATGGCGCAAGTATATTACTAAGCTGGCTTGGGTGTGGGGGGTATCCTGGGTGATTGCAGGACCTGTAGCTGCGGCAAGTTTTTCTCCGCAAAAGCATATTTTACAATTTGTGCTTTGTGGTGCAGGATTAGCAACTATCGGCGTAATATTTACAGTAGTACGTTGGTACTTGGGGTGGTCTTATGTTAGCGATCGCCTAGCAAGTCCGACAATTTTTTATGAAGAGTCCGGTTGGTACGACGGACAAACATGGACAAAACCGCAAGAAGTCCTCACGCGCGATCGCTTGATCGTCAGTTACGAAATTAAACCGATTATCCAACGGCTACAACAAACTTTAGGGGTTATTTGCTTACTCTTACTATCAGGTGAGTTAATTTGGTATTTTCTGTAATTTACGTACTTTTCCAATCTAAAATCAACTCTGACGTCCCGCTAAATGATAGAGTTTACCCATGACAAGGGGAAAACGAACTCAAGCCGCAGAACTCGAAGTGAGGTTATTGCGCGAAGGTATTATCGAATCTAGACATGTAGTCCAGGCTGTTGTATGTGACGACCGAGGACGCATTTTGTCTGTTGCTGGAAACGCTGAAACTGCAACATTTATCCGTTCTGCACTCAAGCCATTTCAAGCATTAGGTGTCACCACTACAGGGACACTCGAACGTTACAACTTAACAGATCGCGATTTAGCAATCATTTGTAGTTCGCACAAAGGCACAATTGAGCAAGTGCGTCAAGTATTTAATATTCTATGGCGTGCAGATATTGATCCTTCAGTTTTACAGTGTCCAATTCCTGAAGGCAAACGCAGTTCATTGCAGTACAACTGTTCGGGAAAACACGCCGGAATGCTAGCGGTTTGCCAACAGCGGCGTTGGTCGTTGAATAATTATTTACAGCGCAACCACCCTGTACAGCAACTGATTTTTGGTAAAATTGCCGAACTGCTGCGGATGCCAGCAGAAGAATTTATTTGCGCGCATGATGATTGTGGCGCGCCAACTTATTTAATGCAAATGGGACAAATTGCGTCGTTGTACGCGCAGCTTGCCTCTGGCAATAATTTGGATATGGAACGCATTGTACGCGCCATGACACACCACCCAACGATGGTTGCTGGAGATGGTGAATTTGATACCGAATTGATGCGCTTAACGCAAGGCGAATTAGTAAGCAAAGCTGGTGCAGAAGGCATTCAGTGTATTGGTCGAGTTGGCGAAGGTATGGGGTTAGCCATTAAAGTCATGGATGGAGCAAAGCGGGCTAAATACGCAGTGGCAATCTATCTATTGCAGCAAATGGGTTGGATAAGTCCGAGTGTTGCCGAAACGCTTGCTGAATCATTTATGACAATAGGGAAATATAAGCGCCTCGAAGTCATCGGCGAATTGTCCATGTTGTAGTTGCTAAAATTCTGATAATAGGTTATATTGGATAAGTTGACGCGGGATAGAGCAGCCTGGTAGCTCGTCGGGCTCATAACCCGAAGGTCAGTGGTTCAAATCCACTTCCCGCCACCAAATCAAAAAGTAAACCTCGTAATCTTTGATGATTGCGAGGTTTTATTTGAGCTAAATTAGTGCATATAAGATGCTCCATTAATATCAATCGTTGTCCCAGTCATGTGAGGGGCTGACCCAGAAGATAGAAAAGTAATAACATGAGCGACGTCTTGCGGTGGAGCGATGTTACCCAAGGGAATATCACACGTAGCAGCCACTTCGCCGGACTCTTGAATAAACACCTCTGCCATCTCAGTTTTGACAAAACCAGGCGCAACCGCAAAAGCAAGAATATTATCAGCGGCAAATCCCCGTGCGATACTGCGCGTCAAAGCAATAACGCCACCTTTTGAGGCAGCGTAGTGGATATAATCTGGAGCGTCACCGCGAAAGGCTGCACGACTCGCAACATTGATAATAATTCCACCAGCGCGATCGCGAAAGTGTCTGATCGCGTCGCGGCATAAATCAGCAACCGCAATTAAGTTAACTTGTAAAGTTGTTTGCCATACGCTACTCCAAAGATGGAGATCGTCATCAATCCCAGCCGATTGAATAATTCCCGCAGTGTTTACTGATACGTCGATTTGCCCGCGCCAAGTGATCGCTTGAGGTCATAAAGTTTGACTTGCATTGGGAACAGCAAGATCGGCTTGTACTAAGTAACAGCGATCGTCAGCAATTTCTTGAACAAGCGCTTGGGCAGAGACACGCGCGACTGTAATGTAGAATTACATAGGCGCCAGCTTGCACAAGTGTCAATACCGTTGCTGCACCAATTCCGCGCGCTCCTCCTCATGTCACTAAAATCACTTTGTCTTGTAGAGCGATCATTAATCCTCCTCAGCATTAATCCTCCTCAGAGTACTAATTGCTCATCGCTTTCATAAAATTTTGTTCTATGCTGGAAGAGAAGCATCCGAGTTATTCGCATTTAATCATGGCTGTTCAGTTGCGGCGACCAATTTTAGTGGGTGGAGTAGGCTTATCCTTCTGTTTGTGGATATTACAAAGCTGGCACCACTCTATTGTGCAACTAGGTGAGTATGGCATTCTAGGCGCGCTCACAGTTGGTGGAACTTTGTGGTTATTCCAGCAAAAAACGCCAAAACGACAAATGGTAGATAACTCACCTGTCACGCGAGAAACTGTAGAAAAAGCGATCGCGCAAGCAGCAAGTGCGATCGAGTGCTTGGCAGTTGAAGCCGAAGAACCCGCACAACTGCGCCAACAACTCATTCAACTTAATAAAGAGTTTGAACGCCAGGAATTACGCGTAGCCGTTATTGGTAGTAAAGCCGTCGGCAAAACAAAAATCATTCAAGCGTTGCAACGATCATTTGGGCAGCAATTAACTTTTCAGGAAACCCCTGCATTATTTACAAGCACCGATCACGATCACCAAGCAGAAACTACTGCACTCGCACAAGCAAATGCCACTGATTTAGTGTTATTTGTAACAAATGGCGACCTTACAGAAACAGAATTCCAAGCTTTACAGCAGTTGATCGCTGGCAATCGACAACGCACTTTACTTGTGTTTAATAAGCAAGATCAACACATCGCTGAAGAACGTGCTGTAGTATTACACGCCTTACAACAGCGAATGCAACCGTTACTCAAACCCGAAGATACCGTCGCGATCGCAGCATCTCCGAGTGAAATTAAAGTACGCCAACACGCGGCAGATGGTACGATTCAAGAATGGCGAGAACAACCCGCACCCGCAATTGAACAACTGAGCGATCGCCTAGCAACAATTGCGACGCAAGAAAGACAACAACTCATTTGGGCAACGACACAACGTCAGGCGTTAGCACTAAAAGCTGAGGCGAAAACATTACTCAATCGTGTCAGACGCGATCGCGCAATTCCAATTATCGAACAGTACCAATGGATTGCAGCAGCAGCGGCGTTTGCGAATCCAGTTCCTGCGCTCGATCTCCTCGCAACCGCCGCAATTAATGCCCAGCTAGTCACCGAATTAGGTGCGATCTATCAGCAGAAATTCTCGCTGCAACAAGCCCAAACTGTCGCTGGCACAATGGGAAGTTTGATGGTGAAGTTAGGCTTAGTCGAACTTTCGACAAAAGCTGTGAGTACAGTGTTAAAAAGTAATGCAGTAACCTTTGTTGCAGGTGGGGCAGTACAAGGAGTGAGTGCCGCGTATCTCACTCGTTTAGCAGGTTTAAGTTTAGTTGAGTACTTTCAATCGCAGGAAGTTACAATTGACTCTGAGAAACTCAATTTAGACAAGTTGAGCCAAACTTTACAAAAGGTATTTCAGCAAAATCAGCAGGTGACTTTCCTGCAAAACTTTGTCAAGCAAGGCGTAGAGCGTTTGTTACAAAAACCACCTCAACCACAACTTGCTGAATCATAGTTTAGTAGCATTGCTGAATCAATGTATGAATCGTTAAGCTGCACTCGGCTCAGCCCTCTAAATCTCTCATATATGGCTATAATGTATACATAAATCTGATAGGCTTTTTAGCCCCCTCAATTCCCCATTCTTGCGGGACTTTAACAGCTTGGTTTCCCCAGAACTGGAGAAGCTGTGTCGTGCGGAGGTGTCTTCCGTGGAGTGCAAGTGGTGTACAACTGGCGTGGGCTAGAGAGCGGTTTGCCAGAGACTTGACTGAATTAGCTCACTTGTGTACACGGTGGCCATATACGGGGAAACTTGAAAGCTGTGGTTTTCCCTCGCCCGTTCTTAGTTTCTCCCAATTGTAGGGGAGAAGATCGGGAAAAATGTTTATTTGCGGAACTAGCTGCAAATCATACTCCTCGTTACGTCCTCAAATCTTGCAGAAATTCAACATGAGGTTTTGGCTCATTTTGGAATGGATACGACAATGTCTTCTTGCCTAATGCAGAGATTGACTAATTTAAAAAATCTGCGGTTAATTTAACCTAGCATCGATCAAAATAGTTAAAGCAATATCAAAACATCGCTTACGATAGAAACAGCACAACGATGTCATTCTCGTTAAGAATCAATTTGTAGGTTTCATTCTTATAGTGCGTACTAGTCAACAAGAGTCCCATTTAAACCGTGCTAAAGCAAGCTTGCGGCAAGCATTGTCGTGGTATTCGCATCTGCGCAAGTCGGGGGGGGGATATGCCATCCGGCACGCTTCGCGATCGCGCTTCAGTCAAGATCTTCCAGGATTGGTTAAACCAGAAATTGACATTCTCAACGCAGCACTCAACAAACTTGATTCAAATGTAGTTCGGATCGCGACGTTTGGTTTAGTGAGTCGCGGTAAGTCAGCGGTGTTAAACGCATTAATGGGAGAAAAAATTCTCCAAACTGGACCATTACATGGTGTCACGCAATATCCGCGATCGGTGCGGTGGACTCCAAGCGAAAAAGGTAAAATCCAAGTAGAGTTAATTGATACACCTGGCTTAGACGAAATTGAAGGACAAATACGCGCACAAATGGCGCAGGATGTCGCGCGTCAAGCTGATTTGATTTTGTTTGTCGTTGCGGGAGATATTACGCGGACAGAATATCAAGCGCTATGCGAGTTGCGGCGAGCACAAAAACCATTAATATTAGTCTTCAATAAGATTGACTTGTATCCTGAGACGGATCGCGAGGCGATTTACAACAATTTGCGGCAACTCGCTGTAACGCAGGGAGATGAAGTGGTATCTCCTGATGAAATTGTCATGGTAGCAGCAGAACCCGCGCCGCTGGAAGTGCGTGTCGAGTGGGCTGATGACAATGTAACATACGAACTAGAGACGCCAGCACCACAGATTACAGAACTTCAGCAGGCAATTTTAAGAATTCTTAATCGCGAAGGGCGATCGCTGTTGGCTTTAAATGCGTTGGTACAAGCCCGCGAAGCAACAGCGACAATTGCACATAAAACTGTAGAATTGCGTCAACAAGAAGCTGAAGATTTAATCTGGCAGTTTACCAAGTACAAAGCGCTAGCAGTCGCCCTTAATCCGATTGCATTTCTAGATGTACTCGGTGGTGTTGTTGCTGACTTGGCTTTGATTCGCTCTTTAGCACGTGTGTATGGTTTACCAATGACAGGCTACGAAGCCACAAAGCTGTTGCGAACGATTTCGTTAAGTTCTGGCGGTTTACTTTTGACTGAACTGGGAAGTGGGATGTTTTTAGGTTTGGGTAAAAGTACTGCGGCAATTGCTAGCAGTGAAAACCCTGGGAACTTAACTGCCTATTTTGGTGCGGCGATCGCGCAAGGTAGTATTGCTGGTTACGGTTCTTACATCGTCGGACACGCTGCCCAAGTTTACTTAGAACGCGGCTGCACTTGGGGACAACTCGGAACGAGCACCGTTATTGAAGAAATCTTAGCAGAAGTAGATCGCGACACCATACTCTATCGCTTGCGTCAAGAATTAAGTCAACATTTGAATTAAAGTTGTTAACAGCAAGTGATTAGTTTTGAGCTTTGAATTAACTCGCTACACTCGCTCATCAATTAACGCCAACTATCGATATCGATCGCCGCAAAGCCTTCTTTTTCGGCTAGTGTTAACATACTGCCCAACTGTCGCCAAATTAAGATACCGAGAAATAAAGTTAATGGTAGCGCGACTATATAAGCGATTAAGCCTGGAAAGCCGAAGACTTCTAAACCCGCAGCAAGAAAGAAGTACACACCGATAGTGATACCTATAAAGGGGACAACTAACGACACTGTAGGCAATTGCGAACTCATACTGCTAATGCGATCGCTCGACCAGTTTTGCACAATTTGCTTCAAAGTTGCACCAAAAGCTGCGCCTGAAGTCAGTGAGACAAGAAAACCTGCAATCATTAAAAAGTATGGTGGCTCTGGCAAATAGTACATGAAAAACTCCGCGTTTACTGCTGTTTAGGAAAAATAGCGAACGAACTCACGAGTGGTAAAATTGCTGCGGTGCGCTCTTTTGATATCTCAGTTAAAGCATCAAGTGCGACATTTAAGATGCGATTTGGCTTTAGCTCATCTTTGACTAAATTCCAGATGCGTTGCACTTCTGCGGTATGCAGGCGATCGTCTTCGGTTAAAGCTATCAATAATTGCTGGCGCAGGAATTTACCTTCTTCGGATATGAGGTATTGTAAAGCTAACTGTGCAGTTGGTATCAAGTCAAATCTTTTATCAGCTTGGGCGATCGCGATCAAGTTTTCTAGTCGCTCCCACTGAAACTTACCATCTTTGAATAACACATTGAGTAGTCGGCGCCGTAGCTGAGGTGTTTCGCCCGTTAGTAATCGTCGTGCAACGTAAGGATAGGATACCTCAACGATCTTGAAGTTCGGGTTCAGACTCAGCGCGATTCCTTCTTGCGTCACCAAAGAACGAATAATTAAGGCAAACTGTGCGGGAACGCGGAAAGGATAATCATACATCAACTCCGAAAACGAGTCGGTAATCGACTTAAAGTTAAAGTCAGCGACGCTTTGACCAATCGCTTGACCAAGTACGGCTTCTAGCGCTGGAACGATTGGACAAATATTTGTATCTGGAGTCAAAAACCCTAGTTTGACAAAATCAGCGGCTAACTCGTTATAGTCTTTGTTTACCAGATGCACGATCGCATCGACTAAAGTTTCTTTCGTGAGTTCGCTTAGCTGATCCATCATGCCAAAGTCTATGTACGCTATTCGACCATCAGGCATTGCAAACAAATTTCCTGGATGGGGATCGGCATGAAAGAAACCGTGTTCTAATAGCTGCTGCAACCCCGCAGTCACACCAATTTCGATAAGTGTGTCTGTATCTAAACCTGCTTCACGGATGCTTTGTGTGTCGGTTAATTTAAAGCCGTTAATCCATTCGAGCGTTAGAACGCGAGTAGCAGTAAATCGCCAGTAAATTGCGGGAACTTTGACGCGGAGGTCGTTACGAAAATTGGTAGCGAACTTTTCAGCGTTACGCGCTTCGTTGAGATAATCAATTTCTTCAAATAACTTAGTACCGAACTCATCAACGATCATTTTGAGATCGTGACCAAGATTTAGCGGTAGCCACGGTGATATCCATCCAGCCGTCCACCGCATTAAATATAAATCGAGTGTCAATACAGGGCGCAAATTGGGGCGTTGTACCTTAACAGCAACTTCTTCGCCACTGTGCAGACGCGCGCGATACACTTGACCAAGACTTGCTGCGGCGACAGGATGTGGTGAAATCTCACTGTATATGTCTTGAACCGAGCGATTTAACTCTGTTTCAATTGTTCGGAAAGCGATCGCATTATCAAACGGCGGTAGCTGGTCTTGCAGTTTGGTAAGTTCGTCGAGAAAGTTTTTACGAATGAGGTCAGGTCTTGTCGAAAGCGCTTGACCAACTTTGATGAATGTTGGTCCTAGGCGAGTCAGAATTTGTCGTAACTGCGTTGCTCGTTTAAACTTGTTCTGTTCTTCTCGATTCTGCCACTTATCCCAATAAAGACCGAGGATAAATCCAGCAAAACACCAAATAATAGTACAAGCCCGCCAAAGTACTAACCAAGGACGGTAGCGATAGTAACGTGCGATCGCTTCCGGATCGTAACGGCGGTTATTCTGAGCAAGTTGATACTGACCCACGCCTTTATTTGCCTCTTATACTGGTATCACTGACAGCTGCAACTTTTAGTAACACTTGTTACAGTAGTTGCTAGCACAACTTAATTATTCTGTACTTAGAGTAATCAGTTTATAGATAAGGATTTCCGGTAAGCCCATCAGTAATTTATCTTTAAGACCGACCATCAAACTTTATCTTTTCCTTAACTATAGTATATAAAACTACAAATAAATAATAAGAAAAATTACAAATTTCTTTCCTTGGAGAGAGTCCAGTAAGTAGAAGGCAGAAGGAAATTGCCATAAATCAATTTATTAATGCCGTATTTCTTAGATGATGCATCTGGAGATACAGATGATTTGTTTATCCGTCAGTAAAGTTAAGGGCTTCAAACCATGAAGCAGAAAAAGAAGTTCTTGATCTAGAACATCAAAGCCTCCTGCTTTCTGCCTCGCTTCAGTAAATATTCTTCGCCCCCTAGCCTTCTAATGTGAAGATTTCGCCTCCAAATTCTCTAAACGACTTCTCAGTTCTTGATTTTGTTGTTTCAGCGCGTCGAGTTCTTCACGCAGTTGCTTAACACCTTGATCTGTGCCAACTGTACTTTGCACTCGCGATACAGCTTCTTCCGCCATGCGCCGTACCCGCCCGTCAGGAGTTTGACTTGCTAAAGCTTGTAGAATGCCAATTGCTTTAGGAGTTTCCATTTGTCCTAGGGCACTGACAACGGAGACTTGAGTTAAGAAAAATGATTCGCGCGAGAGTTCTTCAAGTTGCTGCAAAACGCGTTCAAGATTGACTGTACTTAGCCCTGTGGAGATGGTACCGAGGGCGCGAATTGCGCTGAGTCGCAGTGCTTGCGGTACGCCTAGTTTGGTATATTCCAAGATAAGGTCGAGGGCTGGTTCAGCGGTTTTCATTTGACTTAAACCCGCGATCGCACCTGCACGCACAACCTCGTTCCATCCCGCTTTTTGTTCTAAAACTGATTTGAGCAGTTTCACCACTTTTTCTTCTTTGGGCTTCGCATCGACTGTGCCACCCGCAATTGCGCCAATCGCCTTCATTGCAGATGCTTCAACGTAGTAGCTAGGATCGCCATTTTCTACGAGGGGTTTAATGGCTTTATAACTTTGGTGTGTTTTAATATCAGCGAGGGCTTCTACCACTGCACGGCGAACTAGAGGACGATCATCCTCTAAACCAGCGACTAAACCATCAAATGCTTGATCGAGTTTGACTTGGGCGAGTTGTTTGGCAGCTTCGGCGCAGACTCCCCAAAACGAATTTTGTTTCAATGCTTGCGAAAGGGCTTTTACCGCTTCTAGTCCACCTTTTTTCGCCAAAGCTTCCGCTGCATATATTCGCGAAATTGGGTCAGAATCAAATTCTAATTGTGCTTTTAACTCTGGTAGGGGATACTCTAAAGTGACTGTTTTTAAGTAGTTATTCCCGACATCAAAACTGACAAACTGCGGTTTCTCCTCTAACGGAAAATAGAAACTCTGCTCTTTTTCGTGTATCCGCACAGTAAATGTTTTCAATTGGGGAGAAGATTCTGCGCTGTTGGTATAGCCAAACGCGATTGGGATTTTCAAGTCAAATAAATCGCTGCTAATACCGTTTGAACCTTCTTTCGCTTGCGTTTGCGTCACAGTAACTTTAGCTAATTTGCTATCGCCATCCCAAGTGTAAGCAACTTTAAAATCCGGGTGTCCGCCACGATAAACGTATTGGTCAAATAGAAATAGTAAATTTCTTCCTGTCGCTTTTTCAATCGCGCGGAGTAAGTCGATTGTTTCGACTGTTTTGTGGGCATTATCTTGAACAAATGTATGAATCGCTTGCCAAAACAACTCTTCTCCTAATTCGGCGCGAATCATGTGATAGACACACGAACCTTTTTCGTAAAGGTGGCGATCGTATAATTCAATTGCTTCGCGGTAAACGTGCGTAACGATTGGACGGCGATAACGACTGCTATCTTCGGCTAAGTAATTGCGCGCTTCGAGTAAACGGTAATAAGCAGCTTCTTCTGCGCCATACTCGTGTTCTGTCCACATGACTTCTGAATAAGAAGCCATACCTTCTTTAATCCAAGCATGAGACCAGTGCTTTATCACAACAAGATCGCCAAACCATTGATGTGCCAGTTCATGCGCGACTAAGCTTTCGGTGTTGCGGTTGTCGAGTGCGGCGCGTTCATCGAGTAAGCAGCGATCTGTGAGTAAAGTAGTAGAGGTGTTTTCCATTCCTCCAAAAATAAAATCGTCTACGCAGACTTGCGCGTACTTCGGATAAGGGTAGAGATAACCATACTTCTCGCTAAAAAATTCAATCATGCGCGGCGTTTTGCCCATAGTGCGCTGTGCGTCTGCTTCGCGTCCTTTTTCGACGTAGTAAGTGACAGGTTTACCGTTCCATTCGTCTTGAATTTCGGCAAAGTCTCCTACCGCAAGTGTCATAAGGTAAGTAGGGTGAACTTGCTCTTGTAACCAGTGGTAAATTTTGGCGTCGCCGTCTTCAGCAGTGTCGATCAGCGTTCCATTGGAAATGGCAATGTTAGGTTTGGGAACGCGGACGCGAATTTCGGATGTTGATAGTTGTCCAGGGTAGTCGAAGCAAGGAAACCAGAAGCGCGAGTCTTCATCTTCTCCCTGCGTCCAAACTTGTGTCGGTTTATGGGGATAGTGTTGATCGGGAGTAATAAAGTAAATACCGCGTTGAGGTTTTTCCGCTGAGTAGGCGATCGCAATCTTGATCGCTTCACCTACAACTGTTGCTGATACCAGTTGAATATGCAATTGCGAACCATCATATTCAAATACTTGTGGTGTATCGTCAACGTGTACTGATTGAATATTCAGGTTAACTGCGTCTAACGTCAACCTTTCGATGCCATTGCGGATTGGCTTAAGCTGGATAACACAAGTTCCTTGATAACTCTTACTCGGAATATCTAAATTTAGATCTAAGAAAATATGCTCAACTTGTCCTGGACGATCTGGGTTGTAGTGAGGTTTTGCCCCTGGTAGTTCAAAGGAGCGGTGGCGGTTATTATCTGTATCAAAGTAGAACTGTGACATCTATTATGCTTATCCTCAAATACTAAAAGCGATCGCTGCAACTTGTTTTTCTAGGGTAGCGCTTCTGACAAATAAAGCAGTGCTAGTGCTTGAGAGGCGATCGCCAAACTAAAATTTGCTTTGAGATTTGTTGTGCTTAAACTGAAATTTGTCACATTAGTCAACTCAAATTGAGGACTAATAAGTAGGTGGGCATAATTAAATATCACACGTAACATTTGTCAGGTAATCGGTAATGGGTAATCGAGACTCTTTTCAATGACCAATGACCAGTTACTGCCGTTCCTTCTTTAGAGACCTCTTTAGGCGTGCGGCGGCTTCGCCAATTACCAGCCCTTAAGTTATGTTTATTTTTACCCACTTACTTAGTATGGCAATGTTGTCTATCTTCAAGACTTATATAAAATAGCTTGCAATGATCAATAATTGTTGACAATAACTATTACCGCTGCGCAAGTTTCATCCTATCAAAATAGATATGTTAACCACTTAAAAAAGAATATTATTGTAATAATTTATCTATTAATTTAAATGAGTAAAAATACTAAAATACGCCTACTCTTGTTGATAGGTGAAGAGCTACAATTATGGCAGTAGAACGGACTATCAGACGTAGTCGCACAGTAACGGTTTTTTTCGAGATTTTCGGAAATTTGCGTTGAAAGGAAATGTTGTGGAACTAGCGATCGCAGTTATTATTGGCGGTGCATTTAGCAATATCGTAACCTCGTTTGCGCAAGATATCGTCATGCCATTGATTAACCCACTCATTCCCGCCGAAGATTGGCGCGAAGTCATTAATACAAGTCCAAATATATAGAATAGAATTGGTAGTTTTATAGGCTCGGTCGTTGATTTTATTATTGCGTTTGCCCTATATCTAGCAATTCGCTCCCTAGCCCGCTTTAAGCGTCAAGAAGAACTTGTACCACCAGAACCGACACAAGAGTATCCTTATTATTTAACTAAAATCCTCATTGCGGCAACTCGTTGCCCTGCTTGTACTTCAGAATTGTCACCCCAAAGCCCGATAATAAGCTAGAGAAGACATACATTTTTAGTATTACGTTATGACTGTTGCTGCCAATACTGCGCCAGAAATCGCATCCCGTTTTGTTAATCGAGTACTTGCAATTAAGCCGTTGGCAAATTTAGCCAAGCACCAAGCACGGCAAATGATGATTAAACGTGCAGAAAAAATTGGTGTTCCTTGGACGAAGCAAGTACAAGAATTAAAACAGCTTGACTGGGATACTCAACTTGCACAAGTCGAAAATCCGCATTTGCAATATCCTGATTACTATTGCTGTTCGTTTCATGCTTACGAGCAAGGTAATTTAAGCTGGGATGCGGCGCTAGAAGTCGAAGTTGCCGCCCGCGCAGTTCATGCAGGAATTTGGGCAGATGCAGGCGCAGAGGGTGATGCTCGGCTCCGCGCGTCGTATCATGACATTCTCAAAGAAGTTGCGCAGCCACGCGACATTCTAGATATCGGCTGTAGTGTTGGTATGAGTACGTTTGCCTTACAAGAAGTCTACCCACACGCAGCAATTACTGGTTTAGATTTATCACCTTATTTTCTTGCGGTTGCCAATTACCGCGCGCAACAACGTCAAAATCAAATCAACTGGGTACACGCGGCGGCTGAATCGACTGGATTAGCATCAGCATCGTTTGATTTAGTTTCGATCTTTCTGGTATGTCACGAATTGCCACAATCGGCGACACGGCAAATTTTTCAAGAAGTACGACGCTTACTTCGTCCTGGTGGCTATTTAGCAATTATGGATATGAATCCGCAATCAGAAATTTACGGTAAGATGCCTCCTTACATTTTGACGTTACTCAAAAGCACCGAGCCGTATTTAGATGAATATTTCACTCTGGATATTGAAGCAGCGTTGAAAGACGCAGGGTTTCAAAATATTGCGATCGCGCCTAATACCCCCCGCCATCGTACTATCACGGCACAAGTAGCGGTTGGGTAGCATTTTCGCCCCCTAAATCCCCCACTTGTGGGGGACTTTGAATGGTTTGGAGTGTCTGCCTCCTCTTGCTCTTCCTTAGAATTGGGAGAAGATGAAGAAAAATATTTGTTTACGGAACTATAGGGGGTTCGCCTGAGTGGTAGGTTCCTAACTTTGGGATTGAAGGAAGAAAAATTGAATTCTTGCAAAAAGTCTAATGTACCAGTTCCCTAACCTCTGATTGCTGATCTCTAACTCCTTGGATAGTCTGATCGCAGTAAATTTCACAAGAATTGTTGGGACTTTCAATTAGCTTAACTTTGTGTAATGTAGCTCCTAGTTCTTGGATGGGCGATCGCAAAACATTACTGATGTATACCGCGATATTTTCTGCGGTTGGGACAACTTCGGCAAAGTAAGCGATGTCTTTGTTTAAGAAGGTATGATCGAGCGGTTCGACAACTAAATCATCGATGATTTGTTGCAATGCACCTAAGTCAACGAGCATTCCGGTACGCGGGTCAATCTCACCTTTAACAGTGACTTCTAAATGATAGTTGTGTCCGTGTCCGTTGGGACGCGCGCACTTACCATAAATTTCTGAGTTCTCTTCGTAACTGAGATCCGGACGTGCTAGCCGATGTGCAGCGCTGAAGTGTGTACTGAGTGTTAAGTAAGCTTCCATGCCGTTTCCTTGATATTCTGCCCAAAGTTCTGGATGTTCAAAGAGTTGAATGCGGACTAAAGATAAGTAAGGTGCTAGTCGCTGCCAAATGACTCTGGCAATGTTTTCGGTGGTAGGCAGTGTTTGTTGAAATTCTGTCCAAACATCGTTAAGGTGCGAAAAATCGAGTTGGCTAGTAACTTCGCGCTTGATTACCTGTTTGACTTCAGACAAATTTTGTACCATGCCATATTCATCGAGTTCACCGGCGAGGGAAACATATAGAATGTAGTTGTGTCCGTGTCCTGGTGTTCGCGCGCAAAGTCCAAAACGCTGTGTATTCTCAGCCTCACTTAATTCGGGTAGCCAATACCGATGACTCGCTGAAAACTGTGCGCGACGGTTAACAATGCATTGCATGAGTACACGAGTTGTTGAATGTAAAGTTTTTTGAATGATGCTGATAACAGCATAAACTAATTAGCGTGCGCATTGCACCTGACGCTGAGTTGTGAATGCAATCGATGTTTGATTCTCGTTTCTGTCCGCGTGAGTTTACACAATTTCCCATCGAGTTTGGTTGGCAGCAGCTGCGACCGCCAATTTTGCTCTTTCTGGCAATTCTCATCGCTATTGTTGTTAGCTTTTGGCTCATTACTCGTAAGTGGCGTTTCAATCGAAAATGGATAATTCCTGGTATTGCTGCACTCGTGTTTAGCTTGATTGCGATTGGCTTGCTGTCTATTGTTGTTGTGAATGGACTATTTCTGCCTGCTGATCCTGGAACTTCTGTCGATGCGATTGTCATTTTAGGTCGAGGTAGAGCCTTGAGAATGGAGCGGGCTAGGGTTGCGACTCAATTGTGGCAAGCTAAAAGAGCACCCGTAATTTTTGTCAGTGGTCGAGGTGATGCTTTACCAATTATTGAGTTATTGATTGCACAAGGTGTACCTAGAAATGTTGTCGATGGCGAAAACTGTTCATTGACGACGAAAGAAAATGCGATTTTTTCAGCAGCAATTCTACAACAGCGAAACATTCAACGAATTTTACTAATCAGCGATCCTCCGCATATGTGGCGATCGCTGGTCGAATTTCGTGCTTATGGATTTACGGTTATTCCGCGTACAAGTCAGTTACCAGATGAGTGGAATTTACCACAAATAGCTTACGTAGCTTTACGTGAATCAATTGGTTTCCCGTGGTATCTTTGGCGACAGCTTGTAGCTCCACCTTCTCAGATGATGCCGGATGTTGAACTATCAGCTTTGCTGCAAAAAGCACAACAGTACGGTCAACAACGTCTCTATGTTGATTAAGCGATCGCCTCTAGCGATTCTTGGGCTTCGCAATGCAAACCAGCCGCGATTCGGAATAATTCTTGACCCATGTGCAAATAGCGATCGTCATAGTTGAGTGGAAAGTAACTCAACTCTTCGATGCCATCGCCTACTTGATTGAGACAGTAGTACAAGTGCGCTGCGGCTCCCGCAACACTAGGAGGATTCGGCAACGAGCGAAACGCTACTTGCGCTTGTTTGAGCCAGTCGCGACAGCTTTGCAGATAATCTTCAAAATCTCCTAATAATTCATCGTCAAACGGATCGGCTGCCAAATTTTCGATTTGTTCTTCTAACGAGTTGAGAATTCGGCAAATCAAACGATTCACGGGTTGATAGACTTGGTGCAGCCATCGTGCTAATTCCTCATCAGCATCTCTTCCCGTTTGCCGCGAGGTACGGTATTGATTTTGTGCTGCTGTGGTACGCTGTTGTCGTTCGCGACGCGTTGTTTTTTGTGTGAGGAGTTGTTCGTCATAGGATTGCCGTTTTTGAACATCTCCTAGAACTTCGTATGCTGCGTTAATGCGAATAATTTGCTCATGATCGGCGGTGTCCTGATGACTATCAGGATGAAATTTTTTTACCAAGCGGCGATAAGCTTGCTTAATTTCCGCTTGGCTCGCTGCTGCATTAACGTCAAGAGTGTCGTAATGATTCGATGCCATCACACCTAATTTAGCGTTAATTCATCGTGGCAGAAAATTTAGGTTCTAAATCTTGGAACAACGGAGTACTTAGGTAACGTTCGCCAAAGCTGGGCTGAATCATCACAATCAGTTTTCCTTTGTTTTCTGCGCGCTGTCCTACCCGAATTGCAGCACATAAAGCTGCACCACTAGAAATTCCTGAAAGTAGTCCTTCTTCGCGGGCTAAACGGCGTCCGTAGGCGATCGCCTCGTCATCGGTTACTGTTATAACTTCATCAATCATGTCTACGCGCAAAACTTGTGGGATAAACCCTGCACCAATACCTTGAATTTTATGCGGACCTGGCTTTCCACCGGAGAGAACTGGGCTATTTACCGGTTCAACAGCGATCGCCTTAAAACTGGGCTTGCGCGCTTTAATCACTTCCGCAACACCTGTAATTGTGCCGCCAGTACCAACACCTGCCACCATAAAATCAATTTGCCCATCGGTATCTTGCCAAAGTTCTTCTGCGGTGGTTTCCCGATGAATTTGCGCATTCGCAGGATTGCGGAATTGTTGCAGCATATAAGCGTGCGGCGTGCTATCTACAATCATTTGTGCGCGTCGAATCGCTCCACTCATCCCTTCGATACCTGGTGTGAGTTCGAGTTCTGCACCATAAGCGCGCAGCATTGCTCTTCGTTCGGCACTCATTGTTTCGGGCATTGTTAAAATCAACCGATATCCCTTTGCCGCAGCTGCCATCGCGAGTGCAATTCCTGTATTACCTGATGTAGGTTCAACCAAGGTTGTCTTTCCAGGATGAATCAGTTTTTCTTTTTCAGCAGCTTGAATCATGCTCAAGCCAATTCGATCCTTAACTGAGGCAGATGGATTCATGCTTTCTAGCTTCACAACTATCCGCGCGACGCATCCCTCAGCTTGGGGAATGCGATTAAGTTGCACCAAAGGTGTGCGACCAATTACTTCTGTAATATTGTTGGCAATTCGCATAGTTTTAGTTTAGTTAAGAGGAATCTAGATGAGAAAGATGTAAAAAAATTAGAGAAAGATAAGAAAGTCAAGCAGAAATTGCGACCATTACTCACTGCTTCGCTTTAGTTCTGAATTATAAGTGTCAAATTTTGAATAGAAGAAGTTTTCTCTCAAAACTCGAAACTTCTAAGTTGCCCTAAATGTAATACATAATATTCAATTGCTTTCTCGCTGCTCGTTGCTCGCAGAGGTTTTGCAGTGAATATTTTTGCAAAACAGCGTTGGCTGCTTGACGCGATTCTTGCCAAACTTCTTGAACAACTGCGCTTTCTACCGTTTTTGGTTGAGCTTCGTCTTCACAAGTCGTTGTTTCTAGACCGTCTAAGCAGCATATGACGTCGAGTAAAGTAATCTTCCAAGGCTCTCGTGCTAGAACATAACCACCTTTTGCCCCTCGTTGGCTTTTCACTAAACCTCCGCGCCTCAATGTCGCTAGTAGTTGTTCTAGATAGCGATCTGGGATGTGCTGTTGGGCAGCAATTTGCCGAATTTGCAACGGTTCGCCAATTTCGTAGTTAGTTGCTAGCTCTAAGAGCGCAAGCAGCGCATATTCCGTCTTACACGAGAGTTCCACAGGCTAATTTAAACGCGATAGTTTATTAAGCTTTTGATCTGCTGTTCTTCTAGTATACTCCGGTTCTTTACTGGGGTTTAGTGTGTTTGGATAACTAACGATAAAAAAACCCGCTGGTCGCGGGTTAACATTTTTTTTAGTTACGGAGTTTAACTAATCACAACCTAGAAGTTGAAGGTTGTCCGTAGTGTTCCAATGATAACGTCTGAGTTATCGTTGTTTTGACCGGGAGAACTTAACCAAATCACACCAGGTGTAATCGACACGTTATCTGTCAGTTGATATCTGTAGAATCCTTCAACGTGTAACCCGTAGTCACGGTTAAAGCCTACAACGCCAGGTGCATCTACTCCTCTTAACGTAGGTTCTACACCTGCAAAGATACCTAAGAGGTTACCTTCTTTACCCAAGTCTGGGAAAGCAACTCCACCACCAAATGTCCAGATGTCAGCACCGCCGCGACCTAAGAGTGTAGCGTTAGTGTAGGTGCCAAATCCGCTGATAGATATTCTGTCACTTAAGCGAAAAGCAGCCGATACACCATAGGAATTGGTCACGGTAGGACCAACAGCTAAACCTGGAACACCATCGACGAAGCCATCACCACTGACATCAACAAGGTTTGCTTGGGTTGTACCAACGACTGGACCTGCTGATTGATTGCCAAACGAGCCACCGATGTCAAAAATACCGTTACCTGTGGTGTGGTAGCCATGAACGTAAGTTGCTGCTAACGCAACGCGATCGCCTAAGTTGAAGTTCAACTGGGCTAGGGCTGCGTAATCTCCATTACCAATACCCGCACTCAAACCAGGATCGCTGGCATTATCAGCTAAGTAACCTACGGTCAAAGAACTTGGTCTGAGAACACCGCTACCGCCAAATGCTAATGTTAAACCACCTCCAGCACCGCCACCGATTCGATAAATTGGGTTTTGTTGTGCGAAGGTAGAGAGCGCACCTCTCCCACCATCGTAGTCCTCAAAATAAGGATTTGCAGTAGCAGCATAGTCAGCGTGAACGCCACCAGTCGCTGCTAAATACCCTCTAGCTTGACCAAACAGTGGGAAGTCGTATGCTAACCAATCGACCGCAACACTGTTTTCAAAGTTTGGCGATACATTAAAAGTTTGTTGACCTTCAAACGTTGCGTTTGGAGCCGCACCATTAAAAGCACTGAAGCTAAATAGCTGTGCATTTCCTGCTGATAAGCGCGTATGCAAAATATCCGAACCACCAAAGCTGCTTTGGAAGTCCAAGCGTACGCGGTTTTGGAATACAGTGTTGTCGTCTACATCGTCGCCAAACGTATCGCTAATCGCAGCGACAACTTCACCAACTAATTTAGTTGTCGTCGAAAATTGGTTGGCTTCGAGTTCGGCTGTTTGTGCTTCTAAAGCATCTACCCGACCGCGTAGCGTTGCGAGTTCCGCCGCAAATTCTTCTTGCAGCCGCTGGAGGGTTGCTAAGTCTTCCCGACGAACCATATCGGCTGTACCAGCCGCAATCAGTTCGTTAACTCGGTCTAACGCAGCATTTAAACCTGCCGCAAACTCATATCGTGTCATTGCTCGATTACCGCGATAGGTTCCATCAGGATAACCCGCGATAACTCCGTAGCGTTCTACGAGCGACTGCAATGCTTGGAATGCCCAATCAGTCGGTTGGACGTCTGATAGTTGCGAAACCGATGTCACTTGCGCAACTGAGTTAGCATTTCCTCTACCTTCGTTGCTGTAGCGGTTGAGTTCGTCTAACGATTCAAACGATTCAATTGATGGTGATGGCGCAGCAGGAGCGGTAGCAGGTGCAGTCGCTTGCGCTACAGTCATCGGCATTGCTACTGAAGCTTGCCTTAGTACTGTAGGCGCTTGTACTACAGGTTCTGCTTCTACTTGAGGTTGAATAGCGTTTACTGTAGTATTGTTTTGCTCTAGATTGTTTTCTACGGTTGCAACTACGTAGTCTGTTGCTGGAGCAGCATCTTGCTGATTGAGTTCAGCTGATTGCGGCTGTTCTACTGCATGCGCTGTAGAGGATACAACTATTGTTGCACCTAGGACTGCTGGGCTAAGCAGTAGCGATTTCCACAAGATCTTTGACATTTTTACCTCTTATCCTCACACCTTTTGTAGATAAAAGAATTTTTACATAGACTCATTACACTATAGGCAATGAGACATCCTATTGACACCTGTGGAGGAGGTATACTGTAGTAATTATAAGTTTAACACTGTTTAATGCTTGATTAAGTCCGAGTTAATAAAATTAATAGCGATTTTCACGGAAACTGATGCGGATTGCTACACGAACATCCAGATTTTGAAGCAACAATTCAAGACCTGAGCCAATTTTACATGTATAAGCTGCCCATATAATTCGAGTCAAGCTTTTACCTCTTTGTCCCGTCCTAATGAATTTATGATTTGGAATATATCATAGACTAAGAAGGTAGTAACACTATAAGCAAGAACTGTTAGTTTTATAAGCTAGATTAATATATAAATTGCTAAAAGATAATAAAGATAATTATGCTGCCTGATTGATTAACATCGTTACAGCGTAAGACACAAAATGAAGCTATAGCTAGTAATCGTAATACATAACTTAATACTCAGGTTTTATAAAAAACTCAATAAACTTTTGTAATATTTTGAGTTTACATAGATGTGTTAAGTTAGCACAGGCTTATTTATACTTTTGTACATAAAATCTAATCTCCTAGGGAATTTCAAGCGATTCTGTTTGCTGGAGAAAAGACTGTGATCGCGCACGACATAAGCGTTTAACTTGCCTAATAATTAGGTCATTTATTAACAAATGTTTGAACTAGATTAAATAGTATTTAATCTTCAACTTAACTACTAAAGAATTAAACTTTTCAGCAAAATTGTAGAATGTAATTAATCATAAAAATCACAATCTCCAACTCAGGGCAAAGTGTTACTTTGCCGAAGTTACTGATTCAATTAGTTGCTGAACAAGACAAGAAAGAGGCGACTCGATGTTAGAAAAAATTTTGTTAGCTGACTCTGGAACTGGTCATTCAGAAGAAATGCTCAAAGCATTAATGGATTTACCATCGATCCAAAAGGCATCTGTCACCGTTTTGCATGTTGTATCTCCTCAAGTTAGTGCCGAGACAATGACATCGAAGTGGGAAGAAGGAGGAAAGGTACTAGCGACAGCAATTCAGTCGTTGCATTTAGATCCAACCAAAGTTTCGGCAATTCTTCGGCAAGGCGATCCTAAAGATGTTGTTTGCCAAGTCGCAGAGGAGATTGATGCGGATTTGATTATTATGGGTTCGCGCGGTCTGAAACGGTTGCAATCGATTTTGTCTAATTCAGTTAGTCAGTACGTGTTTCAATTGTCCTCGCGACCAATGTTGTTGGTCAAGGATGATATTTATGTCAAAAAAATCAATCGCATCATGGTAGCGGTGGATGGTTCAGAGGCGGCGAAACAATGTTTACAGTTAGCGTTGTTTTTATTGCGAGATATTAAAGGAGGGCAACTGATTTTAGCCCACGTCGATAAAGGTGCAGCAACGCCAGGCGAAAAAGATCCCATTTTAGCCGAAGCGATCGCCGAAGCGAAAAAACAAGGCATACAACCCCGCGCAATTTCTACTACGGGTAAACCTGGTGAAGAAATTTGCCGCATCGCCGCAGAAAATAATGTCGATTTATTAATGCTTGGTTCTCCAGATCGCCGTCCTTCGATTGCGAAAAGTTTTGTTGACTTGGATCGGCTTTTGGGTTCTTCGTTGTCCGATTATGTCCGCGTAAATGCAAACTGTCCAGTGTTATTAGCAAGGACTGTAGGTTAATTGCAATTGTTTTTGTGCTTTCACTAGCAAAAAACCCCTGCTCAATGCGGGGGTTTTTGTCAAGGAACTTATTTTTATGAATCGTTGCGACCTTCGCGGCTAGCAGTCTGAATATACAGAATAATCAAGAACACAGCTGGGACTAAGACGAACAAGATGCTCGCTACGAACCCTAAGTCATTAACTTGCATCGAAAGAAAGCCTCTCGCGGATCATGAGCTAACAGTTTTAGAATAACATTATCCCCGCTGTCAGAGAAGAGGAACTTTTGCTTACGGTAAACTTCATCAAGGCTTAGTAACGACACTGACAGGTCCATTGACTAATGCTTGGCAAGCAAGACGATAGTTTTTTGGCTTTTTCTTGAGTTTGCGGTCTTCAACTTCTGTGCGTGGTGACAAGTTTTCCATGCCTTGAGTAATCTCAACAATACAAGTGCCACATTGACCATAGCCACCGCAATTCATCATTTTGCCGTAGAATTTGTAAATATCGATGCCATTTTCCATCGCCTTGAGCCGAAGATTGGCACCGTCAGCAGCAACGACTTCATGATTTTCTTTCTCAAATTTGATATTGGGCATTCCCGCTTCCTCGTTCACCTGTGATGACCGTATGTTGTACTATGCAGCGAAGGAGACTACAGCGCCTCGATGCGCCGAAGGCTAGCTTGCACTTCTATTGTGACGACTGAGTAAAGTTTAATGCTCAGTAATTATGTTGATTTATTACGAAATATTAAAACATATTACGGTTCGGCGCGGTTGAGATTTCGATTAGTTACGCGATTCTAATTCTTGGCGTTGTTCAAGTGCTAAACGCTCATTTAACCACTCTAATTCTTCTTTAATTACCGCAATAAATCTATGCCATACCGCGATTTCATAGAAATCGTCACTGGGTATCGGTTGAACTTCTAGCGTTTCCAGCCGCAGACGACACACCATGATGCGGTGTTCGAGAAGTTTAATGCGTTCGGCAGGTTCGAGATGACTAAAAAAGAAGTACTTAATAATAAAGCGCGATCGCGCATTCACCCAGCTTTCGTGCGGGTGTTCTAGCATTTTGCGGCGAAAGGCGGTTGTACCTTGGGAAGTAATGCTATAAATCTTACGGCTAGGTCCTGCTTCACCGGCTTCTTGGATGAGAGTTGTAATATCACCTCGTTCTTCTAAGCGCCTCAACAACGGGTAAATTGCACCATAATTGACACTAATACAGCCACTCATAAATTGCTCTAGTTGCTGTTTTAATCGATAACCGTGTAGCGGTTTGCTTTGCAATATACCCAGGGTCGCTAGCTCAAGCATTCTTTTTTATGTCAAACTGATAGATTGAAAGACTGTACTAAATTGAAATAACAAAGTTTTATATATCTTCAGACTTAGGACAGAGCCAAATTAACTATTAGCAATATTTAAATACTTTAGTAAAGATATGGAAAGGGCAAAATATAAAAGATACAAAGCTTTTCTTTATCCGTGTGTTAACTTTCTAACCGTTAGCTAGCAAATGATTGTATGACTGCCGCTACCAAACTTAAATTTGCTATCAAATAAAATAGGACAACAACAGGTGGTGCTTTTAGTGTTTAAAGACATCCGAATTTTAAAGTTGTTGTTCAGTTTAGGAGTCATTGTCGCCGTAACAGGGTGCAATTCATTACCAAGTGAATCTGAAGCAAATGCCCGGCAAAGGCAGTCAGGAGAAAATCGTCAAACAACGCCAGTCGATGTTGCGATCGCGCGGACAGATAGCTTAACCGAACAACCAGAGTATACAGGTACAACTGCACCAGCACGCGAAGTCTCGCTGCGATCGCAAGTCACAGGGCAAGTCTTAAACATTACGATTGATATCGGCGATGCTGTACGCCAAGGGCAAACTTTAGCACGCTTAGACGATGCGTTGTTAGTGAGTGCGGTTAACCAAGCAAAAGCAGAACTTGCCAGTTTACGCGCCGCCGTGGCACGCGCTCAAAATCAAGTCAGTAATGCGCAAGCACAAGTCGAGCGATCGCGCTTAGAATTGCAACAAGCACAAGCAGACTTAGCACGACAACAACGCCTTTTGCAAGAGGGTGCAGTACCCGCACAACAAGCCGAACAAGCAAGAACTGAAGCCCAAACATCTGCACAAATTTTACGCGCAGCGCAAGAACAAGTCCGCACTGAACAACAAGCAGTAGCAGCAGCACAAAGTCAAGTCACCGCCCAAGAAGCCGTCGTTGCCCAGGCAAGAAGGCAACAATCTTACGCTCAACTGACTGCACCAATTGCCGGTAAAGTCATGCAACGGCTGACAGAAGTTGGTAATTTAGTACAGCCTAATACGGAGATTGTGCGCATTGGTGACTTTAGCCGCATTCAAGTCAACGTCGAAGTGTCGGAATTAGAACTTGCCAGAATTCGCCAAGGACAAACGGTGACAGTTCGATTAGATGCGTTTCCTGATCAAGTTTTTAATGGGCAAGTCAGTCGGATTTCTCCCGCAGCAGATCAAACCGCGCGTTTAATTCCGGTTCAAGTCGTGATTCCAAATAGTAACGGGCAAATTGGTAGCGGACTTTTGGCACGGGTACAGTTTGCTAGCGAGGAAACACAACGCGTTGTCATACCTCAAACAGCACTTTCGCCAGCTGCGCAAGGATCGCCCCAGCAACAGGAAAGCACAATTTATGTTGTAAATGAAACCGCAGCCAGCGAAGGCACTGTCACCGCGCGTCAAGTAACACTAGGGCAAAGTGCGAACGGTCAAGTCGAAATTTTATCAGGTTTGCAACCAGGCGAGCGATTTGTCGCGCGTAGTGGTGGCGCGTTGACTGATGGCGCAACAGTGCGCTTTTCGATTCTTTCGGAGTCACAGCAAGGGAGTTGATAACCATGCAACAGGGCAAAGCGTCAGGATTGAGTGTGAGTGCGATCGCAATTCGACGGCATATCGGCACGCTGATGCTGACGCTAGCAGTCATGGTTATGGGAGTGTTTTACCTAACCTCGCTTCCAGTCGATCTGTTGCCATCAATTACCTATCCCCGCATCGGTGTTCGGATCAATGCCCCTGGGATTTCACCCGAAGTCGCAATTGATGAAGTAACAAGACCTCTAGAAGAAGCTTTATCCGCAACCGAAGGTGTTGTTCAAGTGTATTCGCAAACGCGCGAAGGACAAGTCAGTTTAGATTTGTATTTCCAACCAGGGGGAAATATTGACCAAGCGTTGAATGACGCGACAGCAGCACTCAATCGCGGTCGCGGGCAGTTACCTAACACAGTCGAAGAACCAAGATTATTCAAAGTTGACCCTTCACAATTACCTGTTTATGAAGTTGCACTGACATCCCCTGCACTCCGAGGTGTTGATTTACGCGTGTTTGCTGACGAAGAATTAGCGCGCGAATTGACTGTAGTTCCTGGTGTTGCCTCGGTTGATGTCGCTGGCGGTGTTGACGAAGAAGTTCAAGTCAATATTGACCTTAATCGCCTGCAAGCGTTAGGCGTTGGTTTAACGACAGTACTAAATGAACTGCAAGCCCGTAACCAGGATATTTCAGGCGGACGCATTCGCGGAGAAAATGGCGAACCGCTGACGCGGACAGTCGGGCGGTTTCAAAGCGCTGACGAAATTCGTAACCTTTCGTTTGAGGTCGCTGGAAGTACTGCACAAGGCACTGAAGATAATGCGAAGCTTCCTGTTCGCCGTGTTTACCTGCGCGACTTTGCCGAAGTTGTTGATGGCACAGAAGATCAGCGCGTATTTGTTAATCTCAACAAACAGCCAGCCGTGAAGTTAAGTATTCAGAAGCAACCTGATGCGAATACAATCACTGTTGTTAATGGAGTCAAGCAACGCATCGAAGAACTGAGAAGATCGGGCGTGATTCCGGCAGATATGGTGTTAACGGCGACATTAGATGAATCGCAGTTTATTAGTAACTCGATTACTAATGTTGCCACGGCTGGTTTAATAGGTGCAGGACTCGCCGCGATCGCAGTTCTTTTATTTCTCGGTTCGCTGCGTCAAACAATTATCATCGTCTGTGCAATTCCCCTGGCGGCGTTGGCGGCAATTATTTTGATGGGGTTATTTGGTTTATCGCTCAATGTATTTAGTTTAGGTGGACTTGCCTTAGGGGTAGGTATCGTTGTCGATAACTCGATTGTGATGTTAGAAAACATTGCCGAGGGCGCGGAGATGACTCCTGGTAAAGATGCGAAAACGCGCTTGAATTCACAGCAACTAATTTCGCAATCGGTTCGCAGCAGCCAAGAAGTCGAATCTGCTTTAGTCGCATCAACAAGTACAAATTTGGTTGCTGTTTTACCGTTTCTACTGATTGGTGGGTTTTTCTCATTATTATTTAGTGAATTAATTCTGACAATTAGTTTTGCGGTTGCAGCATCAATTTTGATCGCAATCACGTTTGTACCAATGGTGACATCGCGATTACTTGCAATTCGCTGGTCAAGTCGTGTTGGTAAGTTAGGGATATTGCAAGCGTTTAATCGACGATTTGACGCGGCAACTCAGGGATATCGAAACTTTTTGAGCAAGATTTTACGATATCGCTTGCTTGTGGTTGCGATCGCCTTTCTTGTCTTAGGTGGTGGTAGCCTACTCCTGGTTGGACAGATTTCACAAGAAATTCTTCCCCGCATCAGTACTGGACAAGCAACTTTATTTGCGCAGTTTCCCCCTGGAACTGTAATAGAAAACAACCGTAAGGTCATGGATGCGGTTGATGATATTCTGTTAGAACAACCGGAAACTGAGTATGTTTTCTCAACTGCGGGTGGTTTTCTCTTTGGTAGCAACACAACAGAAAACCCGTTACGCAGTTCGAGTACGATTACTTTGAAACCTGGTAGTAACGTTGAAGCTTTCGTTGATCGCGTTAATCAAGAATTTAATCGCCTCAATTTAGCTGGTATTCGTTTGCGCTTAAGTCCTGGGCAAGTGCGGGGCTTAATCTTAAGTAATTCTCCTGTGCGTGGTGCCGAAGTTGATATTATTCTTCAAGGTGATAACGAACAAAATCTACGCCAAGCAGGGCAGCAAATCCTGCAAGCTTTAGATCAGCAAGCAACGTTAGCGAATTTCCGCCCTGATGCTGACTCTCGACAACCTGAACTTCAAATTGTTCCTGACTGGGAACGCATCGCAAGTTTCGGTTTGACAACACAAGATATCGGGCAAACAATTCAAACAGCGGTTGAAGGTTCAGTTCCAACACAATTGCAACGTGGCGATCGCTTAGTCGATGTCCGCGTCCAACTGAATCAAGCTGATATTCAAAATCAATCGCAGCTATCACGTTTACCACTATTTGTCAATAGTAATCGCCAAATTCGCTTATTTGATGTTGCGAGTATTCGCGAAGGTCAAGCGCCTGGGGAAATTCAACGAATTAATCAACGCCAAGTCTATATTATTGCGGGTAACTTAAACGAAGGTGCAAGCCTCGGAGATGCGTTAGCTGAGGTCGATACTATTCTTGAAAACATCGATTTACCACAAGGCGTTAGCATTTTACCAAGTTCTGTTGCCGAAACGAATCAACAACTACAGCGATCGCTACAAATTTTAGGCGGATTAGCGGCGTTTCTCGTTTTCGTTGTCATGGCTGTGCAATACAACTCGCTGATCGATCCGCTGGTAATTATGTTTACTGTACCTTTAGCGCTGGCTGGCGGTATTTTTGGACTTTATATCACAGGAACTGCGATCGGTGCGACTGTTCTTGTGGGTGCGGTGTTACTTGTGGGTATTGTAGTGAATAACGCAATTATCATGGTAGAACTAGCGAATCAAATTCGCGATCGCGAACAAATTGACCGCAAAAATGCTATTCTCAAAGCCGCACCGCAGCGCCTACGCCCTATTTTGATGACAACAATTACAACAGTGTTAGGGATGTTTCCGCTGGCGTTAGGTATCGGCGAGGGTTCAGAATTTCTTCAACCTTTAGGAGTGGTTGTTTTTTCTGGCTTGTCTTTAGCAACGCTGCTGACGTTATTAATCATTCCCTGCTTCTATGTGATTTTGCATGAAATTAGATTGCAGAAGCTAGGAGATAAGCTACATAAAATGTTTTCATGATGATTCAGACTGATGGGCTGCAATAATAGTTGGTTTATCTAGTAGCGAAATGAGCGTTTGTAAATCGGGCGAGACGCGAGAAGTTAAATTTAGTCTTTGCACGACAGTATCAAAGGTTTTACCTTGAAAGAGCATTTGATAAGCAATTTCTTCAACTTCTTTCCAGGTAAGATCGCTTTCAACATAAGCTTTGGCGACTGCAATTACCAAGTCTTGATATTCGTTACCCTCAGCTTTGGTCATCATATTGTGGGGAATATCAAAAACTCGATCAAACGAGTAGTACCAGCATTTGGGTTGTAGTTTGACGAGGGATGCGTATAAGTCTCTATTTTCATTTTCATCAACCGCGCGATCGCTCTCGCTACCGATAATAAAGCAGGGTGCTGCGGCAATGCTTGTTTTTACGCGATCAAGAATGTCTTGCCCCATATCCATAAACACGCGTAATGCAGGCATCACAAAGCCATCGTAGCCATAACTAATTGCACCCTCTTCAGTACGCCACTGAAAGTAAATCGGCAGTATTTTAACGATGAAGTCAACAAGAAGATTACTATTACTCAAAAACGGCGCAAATAGCAAAGCACGGTGAATGCTATGCGGACGTTCCAAAGCTAACCAAGCTGCGAGAGTACTACCGCCAGATAATCCCCCAATCACAACTTGTTCGCCCAAAGCTTGCACTTGTTCTAACCAGTACAAACCAAATTCTTGATAAAATCGCTGTTCTTCGGGGAGTGGTGGCGGATTGTCACCATCCCAATCTCCGGCAATTCCATGCCCTGGCAATAAAGGAATCACAACATTATAGCCAGCTTGGAAAAAGGCTTCGCCAATTGGCGTAAACTGTTCAGGCGTTGCTGTAAATCCATGAAAGAATAAACACACCTTGGTAGTACGCTGGGCTTGTAATAAAAACCGCGATCGACAGTTGTCGTTCATTAAAGGTAAAGCTTTTTCGCGCGCCCTCGTTTCTCTGACAATTGCTGCGGTGATATTTGAGTATTCCGACATCCTGCAATGAGAAAACCAATTTCTAGCATAACCGCACGGTGGACTTGTGCCAAGCATCGGTGCAATTGTCGTGGTTTTTTAAGTTTACTTTACATTCTCTCAGAATAAGACGCTGGGATGTTGAGCTAGCTTTTAGAACATAAGTGCTACTCGATTTTAGTTGCGTGAATATACGGTATTTGAAGCACTGTGTTTCAAAGTGCGATCGCCACAATCTAAATTTATTTCTTAAATTGTCTGTGAAGCCCTTTTATTCATCTTTAGCTAATAAGTACAATTCGCTACACTAATACTAAGTATTTTCTCTATTATTTAGAAGGAATAAACAATGAATTTTTAGTATTTTGAACAAGTTGTGAAGTTCTCTTTTCATCAGCGCTTAGTTGACAAAACATCTATTTTGTCAGCCATATTTTGGTGCAAATTTTTCTAGTGATACCAAACCAGATTTTGCCTGTTAAACCTATACAGACGATTGGTATGCACGCAAAAAAATGACTACTAGCAGCATAAACTTTTGATTGTTTTACCTATTAAATCACTTTTATTGCTAGCCGAATTAAGGCTTTTTTATGTAGCTTAAAAACATTTTCTTAGGCATTAAGTCTTACTAAATTTAAACATAACTTATACATAAGTTTGACACCGCTGTGATACCAAAAACATCATTCTAAATGAAGAAGCCTACACAGGTGGTGCTGTCAATCAATAGAGGAGCAATAATGAAAATAACAAGGCGAGAAGCACTAAAATTTAGCATGCTTGCGGGAGGGTCTTTGCTCATTCCCACAGGCTTAGAACGGATAAGCTATGCTCAAACTCAGCCGTCTGAAAACATCGGAACTCGACGCGCAAATAGTCCAACATTAAAAAAATTCACCCTTCCTTTTCGTACTCCACCTGTGTTGCAACCAGTGCGTAGTGATTCACAAACAGATTATTACGAAATCACCATGCGCAAAGCCCAAGTTGAAATCTTGCCTGGCAAATTAACCGAAATTTGGGGCTACAACGGCATCACACCAGGACCGACAATTATGCAACGCACAGGGCGACAATCGGTTGTGCGCTTCATCAACAATAGTTTAGGCACGCCCACATCTACTCATTTACACGGCATGGCGTCTTTACCCGAATATGATGGCTATGCCGAAGATCTCACTTTCCCAGGTTATTACAAAGACTACTATTATCCCAACAACCGTGCTGCCACTATTTGGTATCACGACCATGCAATTCATGCGACTGCACGTAATGTTTACATGGGGTTAGCAGGGATGTACATCATTCAGGATCAAACTGAACTCGATCTACCTTTACCTAAAGGGCAATACGACGTACCACTCATCATTCAAGACAAAGAATTTGCGACAAACGGCAGCTTAATCTTTGACGATCAAGGTCAGAAAAGTCAATTTGGCGACGTTATCTTAGTCAATGGTGTACCTTGGCCTCGGATGGAAGTCGCAAGGCGTAAGTATCGCTTTCGTGCTTTAAACGGCTCTATATCACGTTCTTACAGGCTAGCGCTCAATACAGGCGATCCTTTTATCATTATTGGTGTCGACGGAGGACTTACGCCAGCACCTGTAGAAGTTAACAGTTTCCGTTTTGGTACAGCAGAACGTTATGAGTTCATTATCGACTTTTCTAAGTATCCCATCGGCACGCGGGTCATTTTGAAAAATAGAAGCTTGCCAAACAACTTAGATTACGACGGCAAAACAAATGACATTATGTGCTTTGATGTAGTGCGGGATGAGGCTGATGACAGTTCCATACCCAGTCAACTGCGTACTTTTACACCTTTACTAGCTTCTCAAGCCGTCCGAACTAGAGAGTTTAGATATGAACGCACTAATGGTCAATGGGTGATTAATGGCAAAACCTGGAATGCAAACCGCGTTGATGGTACACCTCAGTTTGGCGATATCGAAATTTGGCGTTTATACAATAATGGTGGTGGTTGGTTTCATCCTATACACTTGCACCTAATTGACTGTCAAATTCTTGACCGCAACGGTAGAAAGCCCTTTCCTTATGAAGTCGGTTGGAAAGATGTTTTCTATGTTGGGGAAAACGAATCTGTAAGAGTGATTGGCAAATTTGGTCCTAATACAGGTAAGTATATGCAACATTGCCACAACACAGTTCATGAAGATCATGACATGATGACGCAGTTTGAAGTGTTGCAAAATCCACTAGCTTTACAAAGTGGAAATCTTGGTAAAGATCCTATTGCTACAGCACGGCCAAAACCACTTCCCGCACCTCCCTTGTAGCAATTGCTTAATCAAGAATATTTACAAATTATGAGTGGTATAGAAAATAAAAAGTTAGCACTTTATGGTGTTGGTGAATTCATATTTCTATAATACCAAGTTTTCTATCTTCAATGAACACATAGCAATCCTAAATTGTTTTCGACAATCCCTCTCTACATTCTTTTTGTGTACTTTGTTGTTAGTTTGCTCAAACAAACCCAACAACCTCAATAAGATTACTATAGTTACTAAAACATTCATTTATTTGTCAATGTTTTCAATTGAATTTGGCTCAATTTACATACCACAATTATGCACCTCTTGTTAAAATCAATAATCACCGTAGGAATAATTACTTTATTTGTCAGTTCAACTCTTTTAATTACGACAAAAAATGCCTTAGCATCACCGCATCAACATCATTTATCACTGACAAATCTACCTACAGAAGTCAGGAATTTGACTATTGAAGAAATTAATGCAGAACAGTTCACAAACCAAGGATTAGAAAAATTACAACAACAAGATTATTCAGGCGCAATTCAAGCTTTTTCGCAAGCCTTGCAGTTGAATTCTAATCATGAAATGGCATATGTGTATCGAGGTGATACATGTCAGAAATTAGAAGACTATGAAGGAGCAATCAAAGACTACACACTAGCTTTGCAAGGTAATCCAAATTTCGCTTATATCTACAATAGCCGAGGTGATGCACGAGTTGCCTTAGGTGACTATCAAGGCGCGATCGCCGACTATACTCAGGCAATTAAACTCTATCCTGAAGATGCTTTTGGCTACAGCGATCGCGGTAGTGTCTATTTACAAATTGGGAACATAGGAAAAGCAATAGAAGATTTAAATAAGGCAATTCAAATTAACCCTGAACGTGCAGAAGCTTACTTTCATCGCGCCCAAATTCATGCCAAGTTTAAAAATCGTCAGGCAACTCTTCAAGACTATCGAACAGCAATTCAACTATATACTGAACAAGGCAATATTGTAGGTTGTCTTAAGGCACTCAATATGATGCGACAATACTAAGAAAATTTTACTTTATTAAACTTACTTTGTTACTATTGTTGATATTTTGGAAGTAGTTTAACCTATAGAAAGTCTGCTATAATTAATTTGCTATTATTTTATTCTCCGTATAATTGACGATCGAAATTTCTTGTTTTTGTTGGATCGTAAACATTATTTGTGCGACGTACTGGAGCCAATGTAGTATTTCTTATTTTTGTTTCACACAAATTACTAAGATCTAAAATATTCCCAGTCGCTGTGCGCATATAGCATAAATGTGCATCGACCTCAAAACTTATTTTTTTTTCGATAGTGGAGGAAGGTATTTTTTGGCTTAGAGGAAGAGCAAAAACAGCTTTTGTATGTAGACTTGCGAGCAACAAGGCTGTTACTATGATTTTAAATTTCATCAAAATATAGGAGAAATAAAACTTATATAGATTAGTATAATTATATTTATTACTTGCTGAATAAAATATAGTAGAAAAAATTAAAAATATTACTAATTATTATACCCTATTAAGGTTTAGATAAATTTACTATTTTGTATCAACTTTGTTAACTTAAGGCGCGAAGTGCTTTACAATCAACTAAAATGCTTGCATAACAAATCGCGGAGGCAGTAACACAAACTCTTGACAGTGAAGTTTTGAGTTTATGCTGGTTTAGACTAAAAATAGATATCAAGACCTACAATAGTCAAGTGTTAGTTGTTTCAATGAAATCTTTATTACACTCTTGGTACAAAACGCTTTGCTCTTGGCGGCGTTTTATTGTGCTTTGCCTGTTATGCGTCTGTTGCCAGTTTATGCTAGGTATGCCAGTCGCTTTTGCGGGTATTAGCGACGATAATTTTGAGGGCAATGTATTTATTTTGTATGGAGGCAATGCCTCGCTTGTGCCACCCAAGGTAAAGCTAGAAGAATCATTGAAGCGCGATAAGCCGACTCTACTCATTTTCTATGTAGATGATAGCAGTGACTGCAAGCAGTACGCTCCAGTTGTGACACGCTTACAAGCTTTTTATGGACGCTTGGTAGACTTTATTCCAGCGAGTGTAGACACTATTGCATTGAAAGAAACATACACTCCAACTGAACCAGGCTATTACTACTCAGGAGTTGTACCGCAGCTTGTCGTATTTAATCAGTCGGGGGATGTCGTACTAAATGAAACAGGGCAAGTACCTTTTGAGAAAGTTGATGATGTTTTTAGAGATCTCTTTAACTTACTACCTCGATCTGAGTCGGTAGAATTAAAGCGGCGTCCGATCAATGAATTCAGTTCTGAATTAGCTGAGTAATTATCGAGACAGAACTAGTCTGGCGCTTAGAGCTTAAGATGCAGTTAGAAACTACGTATCCACTCGTTAGGGAAAATGGCATATACTACCGAAGAGCTGATACAGATTTTAGCAGACGAGCGCCAGGCTTGTCTCAAAGGTGAACGTCTCAAAATTGCTGCTACTGCCTCTGGTAATCCGATTATTGATAGGTTTATCAAGAGTGACGGGATACAAAAATTTGATGCCTACCAAGACTTTAAAGCAGCGGTTCATTGCTATCAACGAGAACACCGCGTGTCAGGTATTGTTTGGCGTCGGCTGACTGTTAAAGGTAGTAGCATTGATTATCCCGAAGTAGACTCTCAATTGATTGCGCTACCTGAGGATTTAGAGACATTAAAACTTGTCAAGGCGAGGATTGTTAGTTTTTGGCGTAAAGTTACTGTGGGCATGGATATCTACAAAAGTATCAACAACGGAAAAGATTATCGATTAGTGACGCCAGCTACAGTAGATAAAATCGCTCAACGTATGGAATGGGCAAATCTGTGCAAGTGGGAAAAAGCAGACTTTCTCGAAATCGTATTGCAACTAGGCTGGGGACAGCCGGAGGCTGCTGCTTACAATCGGGAACTACCGATCGCAGGTAGCGAGTATATTCATGCAGTCAATCCAGGAAACCGTCCAATTTGTTGATTAGATGCGTTTAGGCTTGCAGTTGACACAATATTAAACCAAACCATTGTTGCGGATCTGTCCATGCTTGAACTGGTTTTAAGTTTTGCTGGGCAAGTTCTTGTTGAATGATATTGAGATTAAATTTACGCGAAATTTCCGTAAGGATGGTTTCGTCCGCAGCAAATTCAACAGTAAGATCGAGGGCGCGCAAGCGAACAGTTTGCGATCGCCGACTGCGTAAATGCATCTCGATTTGATGCTGAGTTTCGTTGTAAAATGCCCAATGTTCAAACTGCTCTAAGTCAAAATTGCCATCGAAGCGCGTGTTGAGGTGTTGCAGCATATTCAAATTAAAAGCCGCAGTCACACCTTGGCGATCGTTATAAGCAGCTTCGAGGATTTCTTTTGGCTTTTGTAAGTCTACTCCCAATAAAAAATACTCCCCAGGCTGCAATGCAGCAGTAATCTGCGCCAAAAAGGTATCGCATTCCGCAGGAGAAAGATTTCCTAAGGTGCTACCGATAAAACAAATCATTCGGCTAGCAAATTCTGAAGGCATTAGCTTTTCGAGTGCTAATTCATAGGTGCTAACGAGTGCGTGAACTTGCAGCGATGGATAATCGGCTAATAATTGTTTCGCACTGCTTTCTAAAATCCCACCACTGACATCAATTGGCAGGTAGTGCAGAGGATAGTCGAGTTGCTTGTAGGCATCCAAGAGAAGCCGAGTTTTCGTCGAACTACCACTACCAAGTTCTACGAGTTCGCAAGCACCAGTCATCTGAGCAATTTCTGACGCATATTCTTGTAATATGGCGGTTTCTGTACGAGTGAGATAATACTCTGGTAACGCACAAATTTGCTCAAATAGCTGAGAACCTCGGTCATCATAAAAGTAGCGTGCTGGAAGCGACTTGGAATGTTGAGTCAAGCCTTGAATGACGTCATTGCCATCAACGGTATTCGATTGGGGGGTGAAGTCGATCAAATACTCGATCTGCAAGCGTTGAGTTGTTGATTCAAGCGTATTGCTTGCAGCTTTGGATAAAGACATTAAACCTCCGTTTACCAAGGCGGAATAGATTGCGTAAGCATAAAAAAGCAGCAACGTCTAGTTTACTGCTGGATGGAATCGCTCAAGAATTCATTGGTCATATTCAGTGAGTAAATCATAAAGCTCTTGCCTATAAAATCACGCTTGAGCTAGATGTTTCAAGGTTGTGGGGGCTAAATGTCGAATATCCCTTGCTTATGCTCTATGAAACATATTTATAACCTTTCCATTGCTGGCGCGAAATAAGAACTACAAACTAATTTCTCCTCTACACCTGAAGCACCCCTACTTTCTCTGCTACCTATTTGTCTCGACATTAAAGCCAAACGATATTACTTGACACAGCGAAAACCTGCGAAGATTTGCCGGATGTGGGGATGATACCAGTTGCGAAAGCTACAGCGTAAAGCCCAAGGACGAGTTACCCAGCTACCACCGCGCAAAACATAATGTTGTGCATCAAAATAAACTTGGGAATAGCCGATGTAAGGGTAATACGTAAAACCTGGATAACCTTGAAATAGCGATGCAGTCCACTCCCAAACATTTCCTAGCATATCGTAGCAACCATAGGGACTTTGCCCATCAGGATAAGCGTCGACAGGTGTTGTTTTGCTCACAGTACAATTATGATTGCACTGGTGATCGCCTAACAAAACATCTCCCCAAGGATAAGTACGGCGACGTTCGTGATTGGCATCCCAACTTGCGGCTTTTTCCCACTCGGCTTCGGTCGGTAGTCGCTTACCGACAAATCGCGCATACGCTTCGGCTTCATACCAACTGACGCCACATACTGGGGAATCAGAAGTGACATTTTGCCAGTAAAGTGGGTGTGTTACTTGCGCTTGTTGTAACCACTCCCAGCCAGCATCCGACCACCATTGAGGATTTTGATAGCCACTAGCGTTAATAAATTCTTGGTACTGTCCGCACGTGGTCGGATAACGGTCGATCCAGTAAGTATCTAAATAAACACGATGCACCGGACGTTCATTATCCATTGCATCAATTGCATCGTTCCCCATTTCAAAGTAGCCTGCGGGAATTTCAATCATTTCTGAAGGCTGCGCACTGGGTAAATCTTGAACGCTATAGCCTGATTGCACCTTGAGCAATTCTAAGACGAAGGCGATCGTTTCGCTGTGCTGACTTTCGTGCTGAATGAGCCAATGCCAGAGACGTTCTTGTTGATTGAGATCCGCGATTTCCAAGTAGTCCAGAACTTGCGATCGCACGCTATCGAGGTAGTGTTGAACTTCTGTGAGTGTCGGTAAATTTTGGCGATCGGCTTTTGGTAAACCATCCGCGATAAATAAGCGACCAAACTCAGAATTGCGGGTTTTTTTGGCGCAGTGTTCGAGTATCCATAAAGCTTCGGTATACGCAATATGACCCAAATGCCAACCGATAGGGCTAAATTCAGGATGCGCCTGACGGCAGAATGTATCGTAATCGACCGTTTGAAATAATGCGAGGGTGCTTTGACGACATTGTTGTAACGCTTGTTTTAGCTGTTGTCTTTGATCAATGATGTGGGAATGAGCTACTCGATTAGACATTTATAGCAGAGGAGATATATAAAAATTATGTTTTGGCACTATAGTTGAGCAATTTGAACATTCAGGTCTTTGCCTACAGTAAGAATGCTTTGCTCAGGAACAGGATTCCAATCAGCCGCAAATAAAGGCTCTGAAGCAATGATGACTGACTCTGGATACGTTGGGTCATCGCGTAGCCAATAAAGCGATGGTGTTTGTGTGTTAGTTGCAAATCGCGAAGCAACTAGCTGTTGTCCGTCACTGATAATCATGTTGGCGGATGCGCTGATGTCACGCGAGGTTGTTAACTGATCTAGTGTGAGTAGAGCATTTTGCAGTGCTTGCGCGAGTGTAGCATTAGGGTTGTTGTGTAATTCTTCAATCACTAACGCAAAAAAGTGTTCGGAATCGGTGCTACCTTTAATTGATTTATACGCCGCATCACTTAAGCGATCGCGTAATGGTCTAGCCAACGTGTCGCGAAAATTTTCAATTCGACCGTTATGAATGCACAATAACTGCTGATAATCAAAAGGTTGACAGTTACTTAAATCTACCGCTTGACCTGCTGTTGCACTGCGTACCGTCCCTAAGATGCATTTTGATTCGATGTAGCGCCCCAAACTGGAAAGATTTGTATCGTTCCAGATTGGTATTATATTTTTGTATGTAAATGGATTCGTCTCTTTTTGCGCGTGATACCAACCGATTCCGAATCCGTCAGCATTGAGTAGCCCCGAATTCATCTCACGCGGCTGGTAACTTTGCACAATCAATGAGTGTTCTGGTTTAGTCAATACGCGATCGAGTAAAATTGATGAACCTAAATAAGCAAGCAAACGGCACATAGGTAAAGCTAATCGTGTTGTAACAATGCTTCACTATTGTAAGCATGTGTCATCTGGGGATTAATCAATCACTCGTGCTTTTAAGGATTTTTGCGATCGCTCAGTAGGTGCATGTTGATACGCTTGATGAATTAAGTCCGCGACTAAACCTGTCCAACCTGTTTGATGATTAGCGCCAAGTCCTGCGCCGTCGTCGCCGTTGAAGTACTCATGGAACAAGATCCAATTTTGCCACTGCGGGTCATTCTGAAACTTCTCGATTCCGCCAAATACAGGTCTACGCTGTCCTGAACGTAGGAATATCCGCATTAATCGCTGTGATAACTCGGTAGCTACTTCTTCTAGGTTCATATGTTTACCTGAACCTGTAGGACACTCTATGGTAAACTCATCGCCTAAATAGTTATGATACTTTTGCAGCGATTCAATAATTAGGAAATTCATCGGAAACCACACAGGACCGCGCCAATTAGAATTTCCGCCAAACATTCCACTTGTAGATTCTGCTGGCTCATAATCTACGCGATACTGAGCATTTCCCGCATCAAAAATGTAAGGATTTTCAGCATGAAACTTAGAAAGCGAGCGAATACCATAATCACTCAAAAATTCTGTTTCATCTAACATTTTTTGAAGAATTAATCGCAACTTATTCTGATTAACAATTGCAAGTAATCGCCTTTCTCCTACCCCTTCTGCTTCCATACAAGCAATATTTCTGGTTAAATTTGAGCGATTATTAATAAACCACTCAAACCGCTTTTTAAACCCAGGAAAGGCGTCTAATGTTGCTTGTTCGAGAACTTCTACACCAAAAATTGGCACAAGCCCAACCATCGAACGAACTTTTAGATGAACTCGTTCATTATGCGGAAAGTGTAGAACATCATAGTAGAAATTATCGTCATCATCCCATAAATGAACATCAGTATCGCCAATGTGATTCATCGCATCCGCAATGTAGAGAAAGTGTTCAAAAAACTTACTTGCAATATCTTCATAAGGGGGATTGTCTTTGGCTAATTCGAGTGCGATCGCTAACATATTTAAACAATACATCCCCATCCAACTCGTACCATCAGATTGATCGAGATGTCCCCCTGTTGGTAGTTGTGAACTTCGGTCAAAAACTCCGATGTTATCTAATCCTAAAAAGCCACCTTGAAAGACATTGTTACCTTCCTCATCTTTACGATTTACCCACCAAGTAAAATTTAACAGTAATTTTTGAAATACGCGTTCGAGAAAGTCTTTATCTGCACGTCCATACATTTGTTTTTCAATTTGGTAGACGCGCCAAGTTCCCCACGCATGAACTGGTGGATTAACGTCACTAAAATGCCATTCATACGCAGGCATTTGTCCATTAGGATGTAGATACCACTCGCGTGTGAGGCGATCCATCTGACGCTTAGCAAAATCAGGATCGATCATCGCTAGCGGTATGACGTGAAAAGCTAAATCCCAAGCTGCAAACCACGGAAATTCCCACTTGTCGGGCATCGAAAGAATGTCATCATTAAATAAATGAATCCATTCTTGATTGCGTTTATAAGTTCGCTGTGGTGTTGGCTGGGTCGGATCGCCGTTTAACCAATCTTCGATAACGTAATGATAAAACTGCTTTGTCCAGAGTAAGCCAGCAAAAGCTTGACGTTGCACGCTTTGCGCATCAGGATCGCTAACATTAGGAGAAATGCGCTGATAAAATTCGTCGGCTTCTTGTTGACGCGTTGCAAAAACTTGCTCAAATTCTTCGCCAAAAGGCGCGGTTAAATTAGCAGTATCACAAAGTCTTAAACAGATAACTTTTTCTTGTCCTGCACCGATATTTAATACATAGTAAGGAGAAACTTTTGTTCCTACTTGGTCAGGATTGACAGCTTCTTTCTTACCATGAACAACGTAATCGTTAATGCTATCTTTTACATAAGGTGATTTATTAGGTTGACCAAATAATCTTTCGTAGTTAGTTTCGTTTTCGGTGAAGAGAAGTTCGCTAGCTGCTTCGCAATAGAACCATCTTTCTCCTAAGGTTGGGTGCGCAGCTTCAATTATACTAAATGTGTCTGATTTAAGCTTCTTTAAAAGGGGTTTTTGGCTATTTTCTTCCCACGACCACGTATTACGAAACCATAATGTCGGTAGTAAGTGTAGCGTTTTTTCTTCCGAACCGCGATTAACAACTTTGATTTTAATTAAGATATCTTCGTCAGTGTTTTTAGCATATTCAACAAAGACATCAAAATAGCGATCGCCATCAAAGATTCCTGTATCGAGTAGTTCAAACTCTGGGTCGTGATAGCCACGGCGCTGATTTTCTTGGACTAATTCCGCATACGGAAAAGCTTGCTGCGGATACTTATACAAACACTTCATGTAAGCATGAGAGGGCGTGTTGTCAAGATAAAAGTAATACTCTTTAACATCCTCGCCGTGATTGCCTTCTGGTCCAGTTAAGCCGAAAATACGTTCTTTGAGAATCGGATCGACTTCATTCCAGAGGGCGATCGCAAAACATAATCGCTGGTGATTATCCGAAATTCCGGCAATGCCATCTTCCCCCCAGCGATAAGCACGTGAGCGAGCATGATCGTGGGGAAAATAATCCCAAGCTGAACCAGTTGCGCTGTAATCTTCACGCACTGTCCCCCATTGACGCTCGCTCAGGTAAGGCCCCCAACGTCGCCAGTAGGCTTTACGTGTGCGATCTTCTTCGAGTCTGATTTCTTCTTGAATCATCAGCGTCGCTCTCTGAATGCTTATTTTATCTTCTCAGATTCGTTCCTTCTAGGTCAGCACCTTGGAGATTTGCCCCATCAAAGTTAGCTCCTTGTACGCGAGCGTCTTCCAAGTCTGCATTTTGCAAGTTAGCATTCTGGAAATTGGCATTTTGGAGATTAGCCTCTTCTAAATCAGCACTTTGAAGATTAGCACTGGAGAGATTTGCACCTTGCAAATCAGCTTTTTCTAAGTCTGCATCTCTTAAGTTGGCCTGCTGTAGATTTGCCTCTCGTAGATTTGCTTGATCCAAGTCAGCGCCCTGGAGATTAGCACCTTGGAGATTCGCACCTTGTAAGTTGGCGTCTTCTAGGTTAGCATCTCGTAAATCTGCACCACTCAGGTTACATCCAGGACATTGTCTAGTATTGAGTAACCGCTGTACGTCAGAAGATTGTGTTGGTGCTTGTGCTACCGGTTGCGTTGGTGCTGCTTGTTCTACCGGTTGTGTTGGAGGCTGTGCAACTGCTTGAGGCTCTTGCGTTGACGTTGCAGTATTGCAACCGAAAAGACCTAAGGCTGTCACCCAAAGAATTGATGTTCTTGTAATTAATTTATTCATAGCTTATTGATTCCTCCTCATGCTCATTCAATCTGTTATTCTGCGCCTCAATTGAATTACCGATTTTGATTAGCGCGAATAGTTCCTTCTAAATCGGCTCCTTGCAAGTTAGCTCCATTGAGGTTCGTTCCTTGCAGATTTGCATCTTCTAGATCGGCGCTTCGCAAGTTAGCGTTTCGTAAGTTAGCGTTTCGTAAGTTTGCATTTTGTAAGTCTGCATCGCTCAAGTTTGCTTGTTGTAAGTTAGCCCCTTGAAGATTAGCCTTTTCCAAGTCAGCATTCTGTAGATTGGCTCCTTGAAGATTAGCGCCGCTCAGGTTTGCCTCTTCTAAATCGGCATTTCGCAGGTTAGCACCACGAAGGTTGCAGCCAGGGCATTGTTTGGTGTTGAGTAACCGCTGTACTTCAGAGGATTGTTGCGTTGATTGTGCGATCGCTTGGGGTAAGTATATAGCAAAGCCGACAGCAACTCCTAGAGAACTCATTACCGCAGTTTTGATCAGTGTATTCTTAGCAATGAGTAAATTCACCTTACAGCTCCTCACAGTTATTGTTTTTACCCATGCTGTCAAAAGTACTGGGGTTTTATCATCTACCTTTAAGCTGACCAAGCTTCGCGAAAATCTGCATAAAGAGTGAGTCCGCCGTCTACGAATAAAGTTTGTCCGGTAATATACGCGGCTTCACTGGAAGCTAAGAAGGCGACTGCTGCTGCCATCTCTTCAGAAGTTCCCGCGCGTCCCATCGGGATGTGACTTTCTACCTCGGCTTTCTTTTCTGGATCGTCTGTCCAAGCTTCGTTAATCGGAGTAATTGTTGCGCCTGGTGCTACTGCGTTGACGCGAATACCGCGATCTGCATACTCTAAAGCTAAAGTTTTTGTCAGATTTTCCATACCGCCTTTACTAATGGAATAGCTGACATACATCGGTCGCGGAATAATCTCATGAACGCTAGAGATATTAATAATCACTCCTTGCCGATTTTGAGAAAGTAAGTGTTTGAGCGTTTCTCTTGCACAAAGATACGCGCCGCGTAGGTTAACTGAGATTACCTTGTCAAAATCATCGGTAGCGACTTCGTGGGAGGGACATTCTGTTTGAATTCCGGCGTTGTTGACGAGAATATCTAAACTGCCAAATTGTTCCACGACAGTGTTAACCATGCGGATAATGTCTTCTTCTTTAGAGACATCACCTTGCACTGGTAGTGATTTGACACCACAACTTTCCACATCACCGCAGGCTTTTTGCATTATTTGTTCTTCGGTTTCTGCCGCATCATCTGGGCTTTTACGGTAGTTGATGGCGACATTGACACCTTCTTGGGCTAAACGAATTGCGATCGCTTGACCAATCCCTGAAGTTGCACCCGTCACTAAAGCATTTTTTCCTTTAAGACCTTGCATATGCATTAACCTTTAAGAACGCAAAACTAGAATTATGCGGGTGTACTACGGTACACCCTTACACTATTTCACCTATAGGTTAAGGTTTGGGGGAAGAATGACGCTATCAATTCCATGAATCACACCATTGCTAGCTTGAATGTCCGGTCGAATCACCGTCGCATCATTCACGCGCACTTGATTCGCTGCTGCATCAACTTGGACATTGACAGGACTACCTTCAGCAGTAGCTACTTCTCCGGATTGCAATTGATCTGACGTGACTTCTCCAGGAACTACGTGATATTGCAAGATTCTTCTTAAAGTTTCGCGGTTTTCTGGTTGTAACAACTGCTGACGTGTAGATTCTGACAATCCAGCAAACGCTTCATTCGTTGGTGCAAATACAGTGTATGGTCCTTGTCCTTCGAGCGTTTCAGTTAAGCCTGCAGCATTCACCAATTCGGTCAAAGTACTAAATTGAGGATCGCCGCTAGCAACGTTGACAATCGAGTCTGTGGCTTCAGTGGTTGGTACTGTCGGTGTTGTTTGATCAGCAGGTGTTTCTCCAGGGGCTGGAGTAATTGTAGGAGTCGCTTCCGGTGCTGGCGATACCTGTGTTGTAGTTTGTGGCTCACACGCTGCTAATACAGGGAAGATTGCAAGTCCACCTAAAATTCCCGCAAATTTTCTCAGTGTAGATTTACGATTGTTCGTTTTCATAAGATGCTCCTGATTGTTTTTTTCAAGCTGTTAGCTGTTAGTAGTTAGTTATTTGTGCCGCAGCATCAACTACTAACCATTAGTTATGTCCTGCTATTGCAAGTTTGCAGGCACGTTTTCGGGTACAGTCCATAAGTAAAGCGTATGTTGGCGGCTCGGTCCTTGAACTCGAACAACATTATCTGGTTGCCATTCGCCCATATCAAAGTCGTGGGAGACAATGCGAGTACCAGGTCTTAACTCTCGTAGTAACTTGGGACGTAACTTGATGTTGATATCTGGTAAAAGATAGAGTGTAACTACAGTAGCTTCCCGCAAATCGGTTTGAAACAGGTCTTGCTGGACAATTTGCACGCGATCGCTCACATTGGCAGTATCCGCATTTTGACGCGCGCGCTGTACGAGTTCAGGATTAATTTCAAATCCATACGCCCGACTTGCACCGAACTTTTGGACAGCGGTAATAGGAATTCTACCGTCACCACTTCCTAGATCGTACACCACATCGTTACTAGTGACATTTGCCAACTGCAACATTTGGTCTACAACCTCTTGCGGAGTCGGCACATAAGGCACATCGGGTGCGCGTTCTTGCGGTTGCGTCGGCGCAGCCGTGGCAGCAGGTGCTTGCGTTTGAACTGTAGGTGCAGGTTGTTGGGCTTCTACTTCAAATTGACGTTGTTGCTCGCACCCAGCAACAAATAAGCCACCCGCGCCTAAACCTGCAATTAATAAACTTTTGATCGTTCGATGCATATACTCAATTTCTCCTTTTGATACCAATTGGATTAATCTTTGCTATACACAGATGTCTGACAATCGTTACGCGATCAGTTTCAAAATCCAAACTGGTACGTTCTTGCTCAAGTTTGCTGCTTGCGCGTCCAAAACAAAATTGGTATGCCTGAGATGACGACGACTAAACCTAGAAGTGCGCCAATTCCGGTATAAGTTACACTAGAGTAAAGTAGATAGATACAAATGATACAAAAAATGAGTGGGGTTACAGGATAAAACGGCACGTGGAAAGGTCTACGTACTTGTGGTTCGCGCTGTCGTAGGACAAAAATTGTCATGACAGAGAGTAAAAAAAAGAACCAAAATACCGGTGCTGTGTATTCCACCATCGTTTCAAAGCCATTGCGTGGAGCTAAAGTTCCGAATAAGACAAGTACGAGAGAAACTGCACCTTGGACGAGTAAAGCACCTGCTGGAGTATTGCCACCTCTTTGCCACCGACCAAGAAAGTTAAATCCAGCAAAGTCTTGCCCTAATGCATAATTTGTCCGCGCACCTGTAAAAATTGTGGCATTAGTAGCACCTAAAGTAGAAATCGCAATCAGAAAACTGATAAACACCGCACCAGGCGTCCCAAATGCAGCGCGCATCAAGTCGGCGGCGACAGCTTGTGAACCGGCGGTTCCCGCAAGACCTAAGCCGCGTAGATAAGCAAGGTTGATCAGCAAATAAATTGCTGTAATAATCCCAAGACTCCAAACAAGCGATCGCACCATGTTGCGTCGGACATTGCGGATTTCCGCAGAAATATACGCTGCTTCATTCCAACCGCCGTAGGACAGCAACACAAAAATCATCACTAATCCCAAACTGCTTTCGCTTGAAATAGTCGTTGGTTGCGGAGGTTTGATCGTTGCGGCTAAACCGACACCTACCACGAGTAACAGACCTAACACTTTGGCTGCGGTTAACCAATTTTGCGCAACTTTACCTTGTTGTACGCCAATAAGATTCAAACCAGTTAAGAGGGCGATCGCGAGTGCGGCATAAATTGAAGGTGAATAAGTTCCTAGGCGAAATAGCTGCGAAGCATAATCGCCAAACACAAATGCTAGCAATGCAATCGAGCCAGTTTGAATCACGGTCATACGCGCCCAAGCAAATAAAAAAGCAACAGGTTTGCCAAATGCACGTAGCAAGTAATAATAGTTACCACCTGTGTGCGGATAGGTTGTTGCTAACTCGCCATAACATAGTGCGCCGAGTAACGATATCAGTCCTCCCAAAACCCAAGCCCCAAGCGCAACAATGCCATTACCACTATTTGCAGCAACCAGCGCCGGTGTTTCAAAAATCCCTGCACCGATAACAATACCAACAATAATTGCGATCGCATCTCCAAACGCTAGCGCTGGCTCAGGTGCTATTGCAGTGCTTGTTATTTCTTCTTGATTTAAGCGGTGTTCTCGTTGCTCCACTATAAATTTTTTTCTAAGCGGTTTGTGTTACCTAGTGTTATTCAGCGAGTGGCACGAGTGCAATCAGTACCAATAATGGGAAGCTAAAGCTGATATCCTTTTTGCCTCTCCTAGATTGAGTAAGGTCTATTTTACTAACGAGTTTCGTGCCGGAGCATTGCCGCTGCCTCTAGCTCCAGGAGCGCGATTAGAACCGCCAGCCCAAGGCGGTGGACCCTGTGCGGGGCGAATTTGAATAACTGTACCATTGGCTCTCGTAATCGAGAATGCATCAAACTCACCGCCTCTTCCTAGTTCACCATTGACAGTGACTTGTTCTCCTGGAGAGATGTTGATTTGTTGCCACCAACGCGGTCCAGCATCAACGATAATTTGTCCCGATTCATCTTCAAGGATAAAGTCATTCCCAACAACACTTGTCACTCTACCGGATATTGTTGTTCCAGGAGGGCGTTGTTGTAGATCGCCAATTCGCATTTGCGATCGCGCTATAGTAGGCATTCCCAATACAGAAACTGACGCTGCTATAGCCAAGCCAAGTAAAAATTGCTTGTTCATAGCTGATCTCCTCGTATTGTCCATATTGTTAAAAGTAAATGTGACAGTGGAGTGACAGCAATATGAACATCAGGTGACATGATTCATTGTTAGGCAATCCCTAAGCGCGTGTAAGGAGCTTCAATGTTTAACCAACTTAGGGATCTTACCTAACGTAGTTTAGAAGTTGTAACCAACTCCAATTAATAATCCAACTTCAGTGTCATCAATAAAACCGATGTTAACACCCGCAGTTGCTGTAAACTGTTGTGTCAATGGTACGTCAACACCGCCGCTAATCAAGGCACCAACTGTACTATCTTGACCTGTAGATACTGCAATTCCTGCACCAATATAAGGAGCCACATTAAGCTGTGCTGCTGCTACTCCTGTTTCTGCGGGTGGAAAGTCAGCAGTAATTGGGATGGCAATTACTGTATTGTCTCCGAAATATGCCGCTGGTCTAATTGAGAAAGTATCCGTCAAACCAATCTTACTGTAAACCGCAAAAGCACCTTCACTGAGCGTGGTTTCTCCACCGAAGCCAATGTTGCCACCAACACCAATGTAGCTAGCACCACCACGCGTCGCTGTACCAGGTACGATCGCAGGTTCTACGGTTGTATCTGGAGTTGTAGTATCAGGTACTTGCTGTGGTGTTGTCGGTTCGGGGAAGGTAGGATCTGGTGTAGTTCCAGGTATTGGTTGTGTTGGTCCTGGGAACGTTGTCCCTGGTTGTGTTTGCGTGCCAGGAGCAAATGGGTCTGTTCCAGGGGATGGCTGAGGTTGCACTAGGTTTGGACTGGTACTAGGAGTAGTCGTACCATCCGGTGTTGTTTGATTTAAGGGATTTGGTGGGGCTGATTCGATTTGGTCATCAATATCACCTTGCGTCGGCCCTAGGTTATCCAGGTTAGCCTGACTTAGCATGATGGAGCCATTGCCATCTGTACCAGGCGCGTTTCCACCCACCAGTGCAGACGCTGAAGTAGAAACATTTCTGTTTGCATTTGCAGTTGTTTGCACGTCATAATTAACGGCTTGAGCCTGAGCTGATACTGCACTAGTAACAATCCCTGCTGCTGTGAGACTTGCTACTAGTGAAGCACGCCTGAACAAAATGGTTTTCATACGTTATTCCTTAGTATTCCTTACATTGACCTCAGTGATTCAGGGTGATAGACTGGATTGACTATCTTCAGTCTTCCTGACAAATGTGACGCAAATGTGACAAAAGCTTCGTATCCAAAAGATTTCTGCCAAAAGTTATACTTGCGTTTCGTACAGAAATTTCGGTATCTACCAGAAAGAATACGCAGAAGGTTTTATAAAATTCACTGTAGCTTTCATATCCTGCTCCTCACTCCTCATATCGTCTACAATCGAGTATTGATTGTTAACTGGATTTAACACTAATTCTGATACTATTGCAACATTTTATGGCTTTTTGCCTCTAAGTCGCGGTATCTAGTTAATACCTTAAATATATTAATTTGGTATCATTAAGAGTCTAAAATGAATTGCATGATCGTCACATCCACAATTCCTCGTGAGATTTCTGACTTGCGACCAAGTTTGATCCACTGGCACTCGTGTTAAGAGAAAAAAAGCAATGTAGCCTCGCTGAAGTTGAGGTGGGGGTGAAACACGAATGGGTTGGTTATCACAAGTTGTCGGAACAGGGTTAGTCGTATTAACGCTTGCAGATATTTATATGACAGTGTTGTACCCCAGAGGTGAAAGGGGTATCATTAGCGTGGCGCTAGCCCGCAGGTTGTGGCAAGTTTTTCGCTTCAGCACTAGGTTTGTACGTAAGCGTGATCGCATTCTCTCGTATATGGGACCCACACTGCTAGTTGCAACGATTGCCATATGGGTATTATTACTTGTTGTAGGATTTGCATTAATTTATTGGTCTGCATTAGGCACTGAAATCCGGATGGAGGGCAAAGAGACTCCTACGGATTTTGCTACAGCGATTTACTACAGTGGCTACTCGCTCGTAACTTTAGGGACGGGTGATATTACACCCCAAACAAGGACTTATCGTTTGCTGATGATCCTGGAATCTATTCTAGGCTTTTCTGTGTTTACAGTTACGTTAACTTTTTTGCAGTCGGTATATAACCAGCTGATGCAACGTAATATTTTTGCCTTGAGTCTTCATCACCGTACAGGCAGAACCGCAGATGCAGCAGTAATGTTAGCACGTATGGGTTCGAGTGGAAGCTTTGATAGTAGTACTCATCAAGATCTCACAAACATAGCTCAAAATCTGTTGAATTTACTAGAGTCCAATCATTCGTATCCCGCGTTAGGCTATTTCCGCTTACAGGAAAGCTATTATGCATTAGCACAAGTTATTTTTTTAGCAATGGATACAGTGACGCTGATTAAAAGCGCGCTGGATGAAGACAGCTATCACTCGTTAGTCGCTTCAGCAGCAGTCGAAGGTTTGGAAGAAAGTGGAATGCAATTTTTAGCGGAGTTGTCTGAGTTGTTTCTTCCTAATCATGCTATGCGCAAAAGGACGCAATCCGAACAAATGTGGCGATCGCGCTATGATAAGGCGATTGCCTATTTGGCTGCACAAGGAATTGCAACAACACCTGATTTAGAAGCTGGTGCAGATTTATACGTTGCGCTACGTCGCCACTGGAACCCGAAGTTAATGGCGCTAGCCAGCTACTTGGAATACGAGTGGAGTGCGATCGCACCGCCTGATTTTAGATGATAGTTGACAGTGAAGAGAGTGTAGGAAGGCTTTGTCAACTCTCAACTCACCCTTTACCTTTACTAACTATTTTGTTAAAACTAATTAACCAGATTTGGTATGAGTTATCAACTACAAGAAAAACCTATTAAATTAAACAACTATCAAACGGTTTATTTAGAAGGAGGAGATGCTCATTCTGAAACAATCTTATTTTTACATGGTTGGACAATAGCAACCGAGCCTTATCAAACAACGTTACATCTTTTATCGCAGAAATATCGTGTTATTGCGCCAGATTTACCAGGCTTTGGTAAAACCTCTTTTCCTAATTCTGTAGCTGACTATGACGAATATATTAATTGTCTGATTACTTTTTTAGCAGCTTTAAATTTACAACAAGTTTATGTAGTCGGACACTCAGGCGGGGGTGCAGTCGGGGTTGTTTTAGCAGCAACACATCCTTCGCTAGTTAAACGTCTTGTCATTATCGATAGTACAGGAATTCCTTTAGGTTCTTTGCCTGAAGTAGCGCTACGGCGATTGATTGATTTTCCTGCACAACTTGGAAAATTCAAGCTTGAACCGATGCTGCTTTTTATTAAAGCATTGTTTCTTAATTGGATTTTTAAACCTCAAAATATGATACAAGCTACCTGGATAGCTTTAGAAAAAGATTTACGTCCGTTGCTGCCAAAGGTTCAATGTCCTACTTTAGTAGTTTGGGGTGATCGCGATTTATTTGTTCCTGTTAAGTTTGCTTATGATTTCTACCAAGGAATTCCTCGCGCTCAATTAACTATTCTAGAGGGTGAATATCATGAGTGGATTTTTTACCACGAACAAAAGTGCGTCGAGCTTGTTTTTAATTTCTTTGATGAAGTCGAGCGATCGCTTTAGGCTTTAATTTATTAAGTTTGAATAGTATATAGCCAAAGACATATCTCTTTATATGCAATAAAATTTAGCATTCCAAAATTAATTCTATGCTTTGGATAGAGGGAAAGATAGTTTTTACATCTTTATCATTATATACAATAAAATCATACACAATCAAAAACAATGTTCACTTAGTTTGAGCAGCTATTTATTACTTGAATAGCTGTATAATCATCCATATAAAAAATATTGGAGTGTACTTTATAAAAACTAACTGTCAGTGACAGTCATACTATCTTAAGCTTCGCATTATATACGATACATGAGTACGCAAAAACCTACACGTGGGCAAATAGAAAGAACCTTAAAGCAACGAATTCAAGCATTATATCTAGCAGAAATAGGACAACGTCCTGAACAAGTTATTTGTCAATTTTTTGAGGACAAATTAGCAATTGTTTTAGAAAAATCTGTAACGCTTTCAGAAAAATTTTTATTAGCTACTCAACGCCAAGAGTTAGCCCAAGAAGTGCGATCGCATATTGATTTAGCAATCAAGCCACAGTTAATTCAAATTGTTGAAGAAGTGACAGGCGTTGCGGTTAATACAATACTTACCGCTACCGATTTAAACAGCAATATTTCAGGAATAATTGTTATTTTGTCGGGATTACCTGCAGTGCGAGATTTAGAAACTATTCCGAAGGTGAAGCGGAAGAAGAAATGTTTAAAAAGCGAAAAATTGTAGATTCTAAACTTTCAACGACGACCGGCTTTTCAAGAAAATCATTACACCCAGCGGCTAGTGCTTTTGCTCCAAACAAAAATTTAGGTAAACTAGTGACCGCAATGATCGGACATGACGTATGTTGCCGTAGTTGCATAGCTAAAGAAATACCGTCCATTTCTGGTAGCATTAGCTCTAATAATATAATTGTTGGTTGGTATGCAAGCGCCAATTGTAGTGCATTTTGACTATTGGTCGCAGTAAGCGCACAACAACCGCAAAATCTAACAATTTCAGCCGTTAAGGTTAAACTATCTAAATCGTTATCAACGACTAAAGCAAGTGAATTGCCTGCTGTAGGAAAGAAGTAATTTTCCGGTGAAAAGTGTTCTAAGTTCACAGTAAGCATTGTCGTTGGGTTCCTCTACACATACCAGCTAAGCGCCTGAATCGTGTAAGATGTTTAGCGATACTTAGCAAGAACGAGGCATTCCCAAGCACGTAACCGTTACGTTTGAGATTGGCTCGAAGTTAATTTATTCAGTTGCTCTTTTTTCGTAGAATTGAAGAAAAATCGCAAGCGAATAAGTTTAAAATCAGGTACACGTTATAAAATAGCTGCTTTTGGCTATAAGTACAATAGTTTTAGAATTATTTAACTAATTGCTATTAATTTTTGTTGCGAAGTATACAGTTTGTTCTATACACGTTTGGCTATATGTTGAGTGGCTAATAAGTAATGGGTAATTAATAAATAAATATTTCTTTTACAAACTAACCTTAACGCTCAGTACACCATCACTTATTGCTTAACTATCGTCGTATCCGTTTATGTAGCTGTTCGGCTTTTTCTAGTAATTGTTCGCTACCCGCTTCAGTAATACCTTTGACGTAATTAATTTTGATTTCTTCTAACATATCAATTAATAAAGATTGAATTTCTTGAATATTGTGTTTTTTTTGCAACTCGTTTTCTAACGCGTCACGTAAGTTTCTGCCCAAGCGGGCTGTGAGTTCGGCTCCTACAGGGTCTTGCATCGAATTGGTGAGATTATTGTATGTCATACTAAATATAGCTTTAGCTAGCCTTCGCGTTTGGTTTTTACCCACATGACGCAAGCCTGGGATGTGTTGTAATATGCGGTTTCCTGGGAGTTGGTGCAGCGTACTTGCAAGGCTATGATGAATCAAATTTTCGATATCAGGTTGTACTTTAGGAAGTACATCGTAAACCCCGATGCGAAATAGGCGTGAGGCGATCGCACTAACTTCATTGACATTGTTAACTTGTACATAAGGTTTGCGTAACTCTGGATGCAATAGCCAACGCAACACATCACCGTTACGAATTGAATTTTGCATTTGGTCTACAATTTGAATACCTGCCATTTCAGTAAGTTCTGCTGCAAAGCTGATGACAAAATCGCGTTGGGCTTCGGCGCGCAGAGGATCGAGATTTAATAAACCAGTATGGTAAAGACGTACTGACACAGGAAGTATCCGCAACAGTCGCCAAAACGGTAAAAGTAGAAATAAGTCATACCAACGCCTTAGTGTTGCTTCTAGCCAACTTAAGTAAGAATAACGGCGACGAATCGTCGTCACCCGCGCAAACAAATCGAGGGCAAAAATGACGACAAACGGTAAATCAAGCAGCCAAAAGTGATTTGTTGGTGTATCGAGGCGGTTAACACTGCGATAGTAGTTGGTACGCATCAACGGGCGAATGCGCGTGTGCCAGAACTCCATTTCTTGTTGCCAACCTGCTTGTGTAAGATACGGTTGACTCCAAAATCTCGCAAACGCATCTCTCGCGAAAGTTTCCCCTGTACGTACTCGCAGGCGTTGCTTGATTGTTTCAAACTGGCTACTTTTATAAGCTGCGGCAAAAGGATTATCTTCAATTAGTGTTTGACTGAGTACGCGCATTCGCGCAAGTTGACGCGCGGTTTGGGGCGACTGCAATCCGGTAAGTGCAACTTGTGCTTCTAAAGCTGCAACTTGTGCAAGATAACTTGCGGTTTCGGGATGCGGTTGAATGCCCTTGACTGGATCGTAAAGCCGTGTCACGCTCGGAATCGTTTGCAGGTAGAAATCACGACTATACAAATACGTCAAGTCAAAAATGACTAATATTAAATTGATCAAAGCGAGAATCGCAATGCCACGTTCTCGCCAGGGGTAGCGACGCTCAAAATACGGTTTAAGTTTTGGCATTATTTTTCAGGGCGCGAGAGTACGAGCAAGTTTTTAACAATGATGAGTGTGATGCCTCAGCTTGCTTATTTCTCTAATCTAGCCACAACATAAGTTGCCAGATACTTGATTAACCCCTGTCTTACGACACAAATAAGAATGGTGAGTAGGAATAAATCTGATAAAGACTTAGATTTCAATGCGATCGCGCATTACACTATTTTTAAAACTCCAGGCTCGGTTTGCAAAGGCAACACATCAACAATATCCATTTGAGCGCAGTATTTTAAATCTTCGTGACAGTCGAGGCGTAATAATCGTTTACCATGACTGGCGTGGTGGAACAACTCTAAAAGATTATTTTGCCACTCGGCATAAAGTGCGATCGCCCCCATCACCTCATCATTGCCAGCCAATTCATCTAAGGATAGTTTTGTTTGTTGCCAGATACTGTGCGCGATCGCGCCAGCACACGCGGTATCTTCAAGCGAAAAGCTTCCTTCCCAACCCGATCCCACAATCCATAAAGTTTCTGGTTGCTGCGCGATGACATACTTAACAACTGACGCGCGGTTAATAAATGCTCCTGCTGTAACGATAGCTGCGTTTTGCACTCGTTGTAGCGCGCGCGTGCCATTCGTTGTACTGATAAATAATCGCCGTCCTTGAACGCGCTCTGGTGTACAATCAAGCGGTGAGTTTCCCATATCAAAACCTACAACTTTAGCCCCGCCGCGTTCTCCCGCCCGCAGTCGTTTTTCTGTTGACCAAGCTTCACTTACCTGTATCAACTGCTCTAAGTCACTGAACACTTGCACTGCTTCGGCTCCAGCGGCTAACACTGTAGCAATCGTCGTTGTTGCGCGTAGTACATCGACGGCGATCGCGCAGTCGGGTACTTTACCTTCTGGCGTTAGTTCTGGAGTGTGGTAAATGAATAATTTCACAACCTAACTATAATTGCAATTAAAACTTTGGTCATCTTACCAAATTGCATGACTATTCTGACACCTAAAATTTCTAATTTTTTTCAGCAATATTTCGACTTTGTTCGTTTACAAACATATATCCGTTAGGCTAGTCAATACTTACTATAAGATCTTTTCGCAGGTAGATGACGCCGAGTTATAAAATTGGTTTAATTGAGATCTGTTGAATAGTTTAGTTATACAAAACTTATGAGCTGGTTAAAAAGACTTTTTGGACTTGATCGACCCAAAAACGCACCATCGTTTAGTACACAACCACAACCACAAGCTCAAGCCGGAGCAACAACACAGCAAATTCCCCCTGAGCGTTTGGGATTAAATGGCGAATACGATCAAAGTGGGTTAGCAAAACGAGTTGCTTTAGCGTTCGATCAAGATCCAACGCTTGATGATATTGATACTTTATACGTTGCGCAAACAGGCAGTACTGTTGTTCTCAAAGGGAGAGTTCCAGATCAACAAACTCTTAACAAAATGGTATCGATTGCTCGCGGAGTTCATGGCGCAACATCTGTAGAAACGAATCAAGTGACAATCGGTTAAAGGTCTTTTCTATAGATAAATATTAATTTGCTCTCTACACAACTTCATTGTAGAGAGTGAATTTATACTTTTTGGATATTTATAGCCCTAGTTAATAGAGTTAGGACATTATCGAAGCTCGTATTGATGTCCACAGAGGAAGTTTAACCTGAACTCTGACCTCTGCTATGTAATTATAATTACGGTGCGATCACCGCAAAAGAACCAACTGAGTTTTTTGATTCTAAAGACGCATTTATCCAATTTAAAATAGCTTGATTCACTGCTTCAGGACATTCATCGTGTGGGCAGTGTCCGGCATTTTCTAGCTGTAATAGCTGCATATTAGGATTATATGTCAGAAATTTTTGTGCTAACTTTGGGGGAACCATACGGTCTTGCTGTCCCCAAATTAACAGCATGGGAACATTAACAGCGGGTAGCAAGTTTTTGACACTAATACCATTAGCGCTAGATATTGCTTTAATGGTTGCATAAAATGCTTGAGCAGAACCTCGGTCTTGGGCTGGACCTAATAAAATGTCTACTAACTCATCAGTTACCGCCGCAGGGTTAGCATAAGCAATCGACGCCCACCGCCGGATAACCGATGGGCGGTTAACTAAGCGAAATGCTGTTTTCAGCACAGGTGGGGAGGCAACTAACGATTTGATTGCTTGAACGACGGGTCGGACAGCAGCAGGAACGACTTCTTCCTCCAACGATGGATCTGGTAAACTCAGCATAACGACGCCTTGCACCATTTCAGGATACTTTGCTGCTGCCGCCAGCGATACTAGTGAGCCAATCGAATTTCCGACTAGAATGACGGGATGACGAATAAAAGTCTGCCAAAACTCGTAAACTTGCTCAACCCAAAGCGACACATCATAACTTACCGCCGCTTTCTCAGAAGCGCCAAAACCGAGCATATCGAGCGCATAAACGGTGTGCGACTCACTCAAGACATCTAAATTCTGTCTCCAATGCCCAATCGAAGTACCAAAGCCATGCAGTAAAACGAGTGGTTTTGTTTCAGGTAGTGATTTTTTAGCGCGGATGTAAGTATATCGCGTTTGCCAACCCCGCCAAACCCAATCTCTTTGACTACCGATTCTTTGCTGCCAGCGTTCAGAAGGAATCGCACTAAGCATTAATTTAAAATAAATTTACAATATCTCTCTTAACATTTTATTCAAAATATTGTGAAACGCTAGCAAACATTGCACTTATTTTAAATAATGTCGCTATCCGCCCCAAAGTGTAGGATTTCCCCTACCCCTACTCTGCCAAAAAATTTGCTAAAGTGATGTTTGTGTACAAGCATAGTCTTCTGTTTGCTAAAGATTAATGACACTCGGTACCACTTCTTTGCAGGGTTTAGATAAACTTTAACAAAAGTATGCTCACCGCATGATTGTCTAAATCATTTAAGCGAGAAGTAAAGGCTGAATTTTCCCAAACAGTTGCTCTTGATAATTAACGCCTGTGATTGACAAAAGAAAAAATCGCGATCTCACCTTAACTAACGAACAAATTCGCTTTCCAAAAATTCGGGTCATAGACCCCGATGGCGCACAACTGGGGTTGCTCTCGCCGCGCGAAGCTTTGCAGATAGCCGAAGAGAAAGAGCTTGACCTTGTTCTCCTCAGTGACAAAGCTGATCCTCCAGTTTGCCGGATTATGGACTACGGCAAGTATAAATTTGAGCAAGAAAAGAAAGCGCGAGAAGCTCGCAAAAAGCAGCATACGGCTGATGTCAAAGAAGTAAAAATGCGCTACAAGATTGAGGAACACGACTACAAAGTTCGTGTCAACCAAGCCCAGCGCTTCCTCAAAGACGGGGACAAGGTAAAAGCAACCGTAATGTTCCGAGGTCGTGAAATTCAACACAGTGACCTAGCCGAAACCCTACTCAAACGGATGGCTACAGACTTGGAGCAAGTGGGAGAAGTCCAGCAAGCACCGAAGAAAGAAGGCAAGAATATGATGATGCTGATAGCACCAAAGAAGTAGTGCAAATTAGGCTTAATACAGTAACTTAACATTAGTTACAATTAAAGTGATGAGTGAAGCTTAAGACACTCATCACTTTTTTAATGCATTTTGTCTCAGAATACGACTCACTTGCACGTCAAATGAACTTCATTGGCGTATCCTATCCTGCGGGAAGGTGCATTCTCTATAGGGATTTCCGTTAACAAAGCCGCAGTTGCTAGGGTAAGACTCTAAAAAATAAGAGTTTTACAAAGTTCTTGCGTAAGTCGTATGTCTCTACAACCTTAACCTGTTTGATAGCCTTCAACGGTATGACCCACAGCAACGATCGCTTGTTTGATCGTTTCTTCAGAAGCCTCCGAGTTGATTGTTACTGTCTTTGCTTGCACATCAACATTAATTTGCGCGTCGGGTTCCATTGTTTTAATCGATTCGGTAATCGTTTGCGCACAACCATCGCAGACAATACTAGGAACCTTGAGTTTTAAAGCCATAATTGAACGAATTTATCCCAATTTAGAATTGTGCGAATCATAGTTCTACATTCTACCGTTTTTAGCAAGTTCAGTTCATGAACCTTTAGCTAGATTATTTGAGAATACATCCGGTATGAGTGGCTACAACACCAACCAAAATGCAAAAATATATAAAAATTAAGTTATAGCCCTAGTCACTAGAGTTAGGACATCATAGAAGCTCGTAATGATTTCCCTTACTAGAGTTTATCCCTGACCCCTGACCCCTGCTATAAATCTACCCTAGCTCTTAGTCTTTAGCCCCTAGTTAAACCATGTTCTCTCCCCAGTATCTCAGCGGTAACGAAATTCGGCAAAAATTCCTCGATTTTTATGCACAACGAGGACATACTGTTTTGCCGAGTGCTTCCTTAGTACCCGAAGACCCCACCGTGCTGCTGACGATCGCGGGAATGCTACCATTTAAACCAATATTCCTCGGACAGCGATCGCCTGAATTCAAACGCGCCACAACTTCGCAAAAATGCATCCGTACCAATGATATTGAAAATGTCGGGCGCACCAAACGGCATCATACTTTCTTTGAGATGCTAGGGAATTTTAGCTTTGGCGACTACTTTAAAGAACAAGCGATCGCTTGGGGCTGGGAAATTTCAACCAAGGTGTTTGGTTTACCGTCTGAACGTCTCGTTGTCAGCGTATTTGAAGATGACGACGAAGCTTATGCAATTTGGCGCGACAAAGTTGGTGTTTCTGAAACTCACATCAAACGCATGGGTGAAGATGATAACTTTTGGGCGTCAGGTCCTACAGGCCCGTGTGGTCCTTGTTCGGAAATATACTACGATTTCTACCCAGAGCGTGGCGATGACATTGATCTAGAAGATGACACGCGGTTCATCGAGTTTTATAACTTGGTATTCATGCAATACAACCGCGATGCGGATGGTCATTTGACACCGCTACAAAACAAAAATATTGATACCGGAATGGGTTTGGAACGCATGGCGCAGATTTTGCAAGCAGTTCCAAATAACTACGAAACTGACTTGATTTTCCCGATTATTAAAACCGCAGCAGAAATTGCCGGAATCAATTATGCCCAAAGCGATGAAGCAACTCAAGTATCGCTTAAGGTGATTGGCGATCACGTACGGGCAGTTGTGCATATGATCGCCGATGAGATTCATGCTTCTAATGTGGGACGCGGTTATATTTTGCGGCGTTTGATTCGGCGAATTGTGCGTCATGGAAGATTAATTGGGATTGAAGGCGAATTTACAACGCAAGTTGCAGAAACGGCGATCGCGCTTGCTGAATCAGCTTACCCTGAAGTTCGTCAACAAGAAGATGCGATCAAAGCCGAGTTGCAACGCGAAGAATCGCGGTTCCTCAAGACATTGGCACGCGGTGAGGATTTGCTATCAGAAATCGTTGAAAAAGTCAAGCAACAAGGAAAAACGCAAATTGACGGGCGCGATGCGTTTACGTTATACGATACTTACGGCTTTCCACTCGAACTTACGCAAGAAATCGCCGCCGAACACAATCTAACGGTTGATGAAGCTGGTTATGAAGCCGCGATGAGCGAACAACAAACGCGATCGCAAGAAGCGCACGAAACGATCGACTTAACGGTTCAAGGTTCGCTCGATAAACTTGCAGAAGAAATTAAAGTGACCGAGTTTGTCGGTTATACACAATTTTCCAGCACAGCGGTTGTCGAAGCGATTTTAATTAACGGCGAATCGGTAGAATCCGCAGAAGTTGGAAGTGATGTTCAAGTTGTTCTCGATACAACGCCATTTTATGCAGAATCAGGCGGACAAATAGGCGATCGCGGTTACATTAGTAGCGACAATGCATTAGTAGAGGTTATAGACGTACAACGCGAATCTGATTTTTACCTTCATATCGGGCGGGTTGTGCGGGGAACCTTGCGTGTTGGCGATAAGATTAACGCGCAAATTGATAGTGCGTGTCGCCGTCGCGTGCAAGCACATCATACCGCAACGCATTTGTTGCAAGCCGCATTAAAGAAAATTGTTGATGACTCGATATCGCAAGCTGGTTCGTTGGTTGCATTTGATCGCTTGCGGTTCGATTTTAACTGTCCACGGGCGCTCACACCAGAGGAAGTACAAAAAGTTGAAGAACAAGTGAATGCTTGGATTACCTGGGCAGTACAAGCCGATGTTGCGATTATGCCATTAGCTGAAGCGAAAGCCAAAGGTGCGATCGCCATGTTTGGGGAGAAATACGGCGAACAAGTCCGCGTTTTAGATTTCCCTGGCGTGTCGATGGAATTATGCGGTGGAACGCACGTTAGTAATACCGCCGAGATTGGTGTATTTAAAATTATTTCCGAATCAGGCGTTGCGTCTGGAGTACGCCGCATCGAAGCAGTAGCAGGTTCAGCTGTATTAGATTATCTTAATGTCCGCGATCAAGTCGTCCGCGAACTGAGCGATCGGTTTAAAGCTAAACCCGAAGAACTCAGCGATCGCATCACTGCATTACAAAACGAACTCAAGAACACGCAAAAACAACTCGAAAGCCTCAAAGCAGAACTAGCGATCACTAAATCCGACACGCTGCTATCATCCGCCGAAACCGTAGGTGACTATCAAATTCTAGTTGCGCAACTCGAAGGAGTCGATCCGGAAGCGCTCAAAACCGCAGCCGAACGGCTGTTGCAAAAACTTACTAACGGCGCAGTTGTCTTAGGATCAGTTCCCGAAGCAGGAAAAGTCAGTTTAGTTGCTGCATTCGCTAAGCAGGTGAATAACAAAGGCTTGCAAGCAGGAAAATTCATCGGAGGAATCGCCAAAATCTGTGGTGGCGGCGGTGGGGGACGTCCAAACCTCGCGCAAGCTGGAGGACGCGATCCGAGTAAACTTCCCGAAGCTTTAGAAAGCGCCCGCGAACAGCTGCGATTGTCTTTGAGTCAATAGTTAATTTTAGGGTGGGTACGACTCACACGATTCATTACCCATTACCAATTACCCAAACAAGAGGAAGAAATGGGACGCTTAAATCCATACACGCTACAAATGCAGATTACCCGAATGTTCGAGCAGGGGCAATCGTTTTTTGCTACCACAAAAGTGCAAGATTGGCTAAAAGAACGCAATCAAAATCCCGCAGACTACGACATTATTTTTCACCAAAAACCTGCGCCGCCTGGTTCGCAAGAAGTCATCATGATCGAAATCGAGTTACGACGTAAAGATGGACAACCTGTCGATCCCTGGTTGCAAGAACAAGCCAATTTACACGCTTGATGAAGCATTCGCAGCTAGAAAGCCTTGTTATTTAATAGTGTGCGCTCGTCACACTTTGTTTGGATAGCCCCGACTTCAGTCGGAAGGCATCTGTAAATTTATGTGTTTAGAAATATCTTAAAACGCGATCGCTCTAAAAGTAGATTATGTACAAATTGCCGCATCTAGCTTTAATTGCTGATACACGTTAAAGCCTGCTATTTTAGCTAAAAGTCATTTGGGAGTTAATTCAAGCGCATTTATTGTTTCGGTGACTCGTTCATTAAAACAACTATCCCAGCTCATGAGAAATTTACTAGCTACAACTGCACTCATTGCCTTGAGTATAGGTGAATTAGGATTTAGTACTCAGATTGCGCTATCACAAAGTCATATCCAGCTAGCCCAAGCTGCTAGCTGGCGATCGCTTGCCAAAATATCATCAGCCCAAGCTAGGAAAAACGCAGAATCAGCAATGGGCGGTAAAGCTAGCAGCGTGACGCTTGCTAATAGAAACGGTGGCTTAGTCTACGAAGTCATCATTGGCGACACAAGAGTTATTGTCGATGCAGGTAACGGTTTTGTCCTCTACTCAGAAAACATGAATTTAGAGAGTGAAAACAACGCAAGTAATGAAGATTCCTTTCGCCCGCGTAGCAGCATCCAAATTCCGGATAGCTACGAATGAACTAAAAACAAACAAAAATTCAACCAACGAACTTAATTTGGTTATTACTACGGGCTTCGTGGGTCAATGTAGCGATCGCTGTACTGACAGGACTCATTAGCGGAGGTTGTAGCGCCCGTCTCATCGCACTCATCAATAGTGCTGTCAATCAGCAATCAACAAACAGTCTTTTATATTACTTTATTGGACTTGCGGTAGTTGCATTGCTGACTGGTATCATTTCGCAAGTTTTACTCATTAGTCTTGCGCAAGAAGCAGTTTATCGTTTACGGTTGCGTTTGAGCCAGGGAATTTTATCTTCGCCGTTGCGACACTTAGAAGAACTTGGCGCGAGTCGTCTCCTTGCAACTTTAACCGAAGATGTACGAACGCTATCCAACACAATATTTTTAATTCCCTTCTTGTGTATAGATATCGCGATTATTGCAGGATGCTTAATTTATCTTGGTTGGCTTTCGAGTGTTGTCTTTTTAATTGTCATTGTGTTTTTGGGAACAGCGATCGCCAGTACGCAACTTATGCTGACTCAGGCGCGCAAATTCCTTTCCTTAGCGCGCGAGGAAGAAGACAAGTTATTTAAGCACTTTCGCGCATTACCAAAGGAATTAAAGAACTTAAACTCCACGCACTACGCCGTCAAGCATTTTTATCAGACGAATTGCAAATTAGTGCGGCGACATCTCGCGATTATAATTTAACAGCGTTTAAGACGTTTGCGATCACAACTAGTTGCGGGAACTTACTTTTCTTCACTATTGTTGGTTTATTATTTTTTGTTCTGCCACAATTAACGAGTGTTTCTACTTCGATACTTTCTGCCTATATTCTCACAATTACCTATTTACTTGTTCCTTTTCAAAACATTTCAGAAAGACTTCCAGCACTATTTCGTGCTAATATTGCCTTGCACAAAATTGAAAAAATGAGGTTAGCCTTAGCAAGCCAAGAAGAAATTCATAAATCATTCTGGTCAACTTGTGTTAATTGTTAGTGGTAATGGTAGTGGTAAATCAACCCTTGCTAAAATCATTACAGGGCTATACATTCCTGAATCAGGTAATATCCGCTTAGAGTGGTATCGACAGCACTTTTCTGTTATCTTTTTATTTGATCATTTTTTAGAACTTGAAACAAACTCCCTCGATCTACAAGCAAAAGAGTATCTAGAAAAATTTCATCTAAACACAAAAGTGCAAGTCAAAAACGGTTCACTTTCCACCACAGCCCTATCACAAGGTCAGCGGAAACGTTTAGCGTTACTCACAGTATTTTTAGAAGATCGCCCGATATATCTCTTCGATGAATGGGCATCGGATCAAGATCCGTTCTTCCGAGAAATCTTCTACAAACAACTACTATTAAACCTCAAACAACGCGGTAAAACAATCATAGTTATTAGCCATGACGATCGCTATTTTCACTTAGCAGATCGAGTCATTAAATTAGATTACGGCAAAGTAGAATACGACAACGCAGCTAACTATTCACAATAACTCACCTGTGTCACGCCAGTTGTACTCAACGAGGACATCTCCAAGGGCGCACTGGCTTTTCTGTGTCTGGAGTGGTTCGTTCTCCTAAATCTTCTAAAGTTTATTTTTATCTACTTAAGATAATTAAGTCTTACTATCCCGTAAAAATATGTTTAAACTAGTAGATTTTTAGCAAAAATCATGTATTTGAATAACCACTTTTTTTAAGCCAACAACGAGTAAATATTCTATAAAATCAGTTTCTTGTCTCTTAAAACTGTCTCAAATATAACAATTTTAAAGTTTTAAAAGCGAAGTAGAAAAAATATATTTTTAGCAAAAAACTGTTACAAACTTTTTGTGATTAATTAGCGATATTTATAGAGAAACTGTTAAATAAAAGACACTTTTTTACAAGTGCTACATATATTGTCTTGTCATATCAAGTCGAGCGCAGCAGATTTGCTGCCTAACAAAGATTCCTAGCGGAGAACGCCTGTAGGCATCCGCTGCAAGAAAATAGTGAGGAGCAGCTATGAAGAGAAGAGACTTCATAACAGCCGTTGCTGCGTCTGCGGGTTCAGCATATGCTGCGATGAAAGCTTTGGATGTGCTAGAACAGCCAGCCACAGCACAACAGCCACCATCGCCAAAAGGACCATTTCAGCTACAGCGCCGAGGAAATCGCAAGCGCGTGATTATTCTGGGTGCGGGTTTAGCAGGAATGGCTGCGGCTTATGAGTTGGGTAAAGTTGGTTATGAGTGTGTCATTTTAGAAGCGCGATCGCGTGCAGGAGGTAGATGCTGGACGTTGCGTGGCGGTGACAAACTCACCGAAATTACTGGCACAACACAAACAGTACAGTTTGATCGCGGTTTATATTTCAATCCTGGACCCGCGCGGATTCCCTATCACCACGTTACAATTGACTACTGCAAAGAACTCGGTGTCGAGTTAGAAGTTATTGTTAACCTGAGTCGCCAGCAATACATCTACCAAGAAAACGCGGGTCCATTGTCGGGGCAAAAAGTTCATGTGCGCGAAGCTGTCACCGATATACGTGGTTATATCTCCGAACTTCTCGCCAAAAGTATCAATCAAAACGCACTGAATGCATCCCTAACAACCGAGGATAAAGAAAGGTTAATTGAGTTCTTGCGGACATATGGCGGTCTTGACCCTGACTTATTTTATAAAGGATCGAGCCGTCGCGGTTATGCAGTACCACAAGGCGCAGGTTTGCAACCAGGAGAAGTTGACGACCCCTACGATTTGAGCGCATTGCTGCAACTCGGTTTTGCTGGTAACGAAGCGTTTGAATGGGGCTTCGATCAACAAATGACGATGTTCCAACCTGTGGGTGGAATGGATCAAATCGCCAAAGCTTTTGAACGCCGTGTGGGTAACTTGATTAATTACGAAGCGGTGGTTAAAGAAATTCGCAAGTTATCTGATGGAGTCGGTATCATCTATACCGATAAATCAGGAAGCCAGCGGCGCATTCGCGGAGATTATTGCATTTGTACGATTCCTTTATCGGTGTTGAAGGATATCCCTTCTGACTTTTCTCCTGACATGAAAGCGGCGATCGCTAGCGTTAGTTATGCTGTGACTGGTAAAAGTGCCTTGCAATTCAATCGCCGTTTCTGGGAAGAAGACGAAAATATCTTCGGTGGAATTAGTTGGACTAACCAAGATATCAATCAGATTTGGTATCCCTCGAACGATTATTTTACTCGCAAAGGCGTAGTGTTAGGTTATTACAACTTTGGTTCTGTTGCCGCTAATGTCGGCGCATTATCACCCGAAGCACGAATCGCACTCGCCCTCGAACAAGGCAGCAAAATTCACCCCCAGTACAAAAATCACTTTGAAAACGGTCTTTCCCTTTTCTGGTCAAACATTCCCTACAGCTTAGGTGGATGGGCAAGTTATACCACTGACGTTAGAGCACAATATTATCCTCGACTCAATGAACCCGACGGCAATATCTACTTAGCTGGAGAACACCTTAGTTATCTTACCGGATGGATGGCAGGAGCTTTAGAGTCAGCGCGATTAGTGACCGCCAAAATCAACGCCTTGGCGTAAGTCATGTCAAGGAAAGTTGATAAAAACACTTCTTAACTTTATGCGCAAGCATTAGTAATTACAAGGAAATAAGAGCAATGATGCGATATTTTAACCGAGTTTTTAAACTAGGACGTTGGTTAATTCTGAGTGTTTGTGTCAGCATACTTTTAATAAGTCTTCTTGGTGTTGATGTCCAAGCAGCTGTAAAAACGGCACCCTGGATGGTTACATTTTTTGGTCCACCTGAGTCACCAATTTCCTCGGCTGTTGCGGTACCGCCAATTAAGGCTTATTACTGGACGAGTGGTACAGTGCCGCCAGTGATAGATCCAAACGCACCAGCGGGTAGTCGCGAGCGTTATGGAGATACCAAAACTCAAGCAATTGGTACCTTAGAGCGAATTCAGTCGCTTTTACAGGAATCTGGTTTGAGTTTATCGGATGTGATCTATCTTCGTGTTTATCTTGTCGCTGATCCATTCAAAGGTAATACTGTCGATTACCAAGGGTGGTTTGATGCTTACGCGCAGTTCTTTAACAATCCAACAAATCCTGTAAAAGTGGCACGTTCAACGCTTGCGGTTGCGGGGCTTGTTAACCCAGACTGGTTAATTGAAATTGAAGCGGTTGCAGTCTATCCAAAAGTTGGTAAATCATTCCCCTGGTATTTACTATTCCATTAAAAACGATGGACTTACATCATTGGACGATTCTCGGTGCATCTGCTATTAGTTGCTGGAGTATATTTACTGCTCCAGCAGTAGCTGAGATAAAAAGAATTGAGTATACGCTTAGATCTCAACCAAATCAAACTTTCACAACATTAATGCAAGAGGCAGAATCTTTAGCAAGCGACCTTGTTGAGCAAGGATTTGCAGAAAATAATGTCACCGAAGTTTCTGTTAATATTTTAGGCGAACGCCACGGACAGCAAGTGCCGCTTTTGTCTTCTAGAGTCGCGCGTGCTGATTGGCAAAAGCAACCAGGAATTCAGCAATGGACGCGATACTTTCGGACATCTGCGGTGTTACTAGGCTTTTACAAACCGGAAGAACCAAACCAAAGTCCGATTTCGGCTTTTCCTAACTCAACAAGCGAGTCGGTTGCAAATCCTACATCTGGTGATAGCGCAATCCAGCAACGATCTTTACCTCCTGGTATTCCTGCTTCGATTCAGCAACAAATTCCCAATCCAACATCTATTGATAGTTCAATCCAGCAGCCGCCCCCATCACCAACGAATCCTATGCCGCAGATGAATCCAACAACGCCGAATACTCCCCTCGGAGGCGCTAGCCCTGAAGAAAGTGACCCAGGATATCGGTAGGTTTATCAGGAAGAAAGATTAAGCAGTAACTATGCGATCGCGCCCTGTGGTTTTAGCGTGGTATGGTGCTGCATCTGCTGCTTGAATCAATGACAACGACCAATTATCATTTCTCAGCTTGCATAAACTGCATTCCCACATACGCGAGTGAATCGTACAAATGCTTGTGAAAGTAGTTCCAACCGATATCTGCTCCCGATAAACCATGTCCGCCAGGAAAGGTATAGAAAACATTGGCGATTCCTAACCGATTTAACGTGAAGTTGTTCAAATGACGTAACCCAATATTAAAGGCTCCCCACCCTCCTATCGAATTGCGGCGCACCTTCAATAAATACGTACCAGTAACCAATAGCAGTAAGAACCGCGCTCGCCCCCACAAAGCTAATGAAAACCTTTCGAGAAAATTTCATTTATTTAGCTTATTCTATCTTTAGTCAGATGTTATTTCTTTAAATTGTCATTCATGTGACGCCAACATAAATCTCAAATGACAAGTCTAGGTCAACAGTTTGCAGTTACCAGTTAACAGTGAGATGTTAAATTGAAGGCTTGCTATATAGGCTGAAAACTACTATCGTCGCGCTAGTCTATTGCTAATCTTTACTTTACAGTTTTCTAACGACTAGTCATGTGGTTGCCATAAGTTAATTACATAACCGTCACACTCTACTGGTAATTTGTAAGCATCCCTCTGAGGAGTTAACTTATGAATAAAAGCTTCTCGATTTCTTGGGTATTGAGTGTGTTACTCGTAACCAGTGTTGGGTTAATGAGTGGTGCGAATACCTCAAAAGCGGCGATCGCCAATCAAACGCCACAAGTAAAAGCAATTTCAGTTCCTACAACGTTTCGCGGAAAAACAATTGCACAGGTAAAGCTGGAACATCAAAAAGTTATCGCGTTAACTTTCGATGACGGTCCTAGTCCCTATACATTACAAGTACTCAATATTCTCAAGCAAAATAATATCAAAGCAACATTTTTTTGGATAGGTAAATCTCTTCAATCGCATCAGCAAATTGCAAAACAAGTAGTTGCTAACGGTGAAGCTATTGGTAATCATACTTGGCATCACTGGCAGTATTTGATGAAGCCAAATATTGCTGCTCAAGAAATTGAGTCTACGGCAAACCTAATTTATAAAATAACAGGAGTGAGAACATCTTTATTTCGTCCACCCTATGGTTTACTTAACAATGGGGTAGCTGACTATGCTAGGCAAAAAAGATATGTCATCGTGATGTGGTCAGTCGATCCTCAAGATTATCGATACAAAACTTCTCCCCAGCAATTGGTGAATCGGATAATTCCTAAAATACAACCAGGCTCTATTGTACTGATGCACGATGGTGGTGGTAATCGCTCAGCAACCGTGCAAGCTTTACCACAAATTATTAGTCAACTTAAACAACAGGGATATCGTTTTGTAACTGTACCTCAATTGCTAGAATTGAAAGCCGAAGCAGACTCAAGAATCGCAAAACTATAATTGCCAAATTAACGCAAGCAAGACAGCAGCGATCGCACCAATGAACGTATTTAAAACATTGACTAATTCATTCGTGAGCCAGTCAAACTTGTTTTGTAATGTTGCGCCAATCACGCTTTCTAGATTCGTGGCGATAAATGCAGCCATAATACACAACAAAACGCCGAGTAAATCAATTAAACCAACACCCCAACCAACAAAAGCGATCGCACCCGAAGCGACAACTCCAGCTAGCGTTCCTTCTAAGGATACTGCGCCTTCAGTACCACGCGGGACAGGTTGAAGATTCGTAATCAAAAATGTTCGTTTACCATAAGCTTTCCCGACTTCGCTAGCACAGGTATCAGAAAGTTTAGTACTAAAACTTGCAACGTAGCCGAGTAGTAGCAGCGATACGATGAATTGATTTCCTCTTAATGTAGAAATTATCAAGGTTCCTATCGCACATAATGTACCAGTTAAAGCCGAACCCCAAACATTTTCAGGTCCGCGCGCACCGGATCGCTTTTCGGCAATTCCTGCGGCTTCTTTTTGTGCCATACCCAGGCGTGTCACCGCCGAACCAACCAGAAAATAAAACATCACCACAACGTAGCCTTGCCAACTCAAAGTTCCCCAGATGAGAACACCGAGTACCCACGCATGAAACAATCCCGCAGGCGTTAACAACTTTTTTGGTACAATCCAGGCAATTGCTAGCAAAAGTGTGTTTAAACCCACTGCAACGAGCCAAGAATTAAGCGAATAAGTATATAGCATCTACTTTGACTCTCTGATACACGCGCCATGAATCAAACTTTATTCCATCTTGCCTTTCCCGTCACCGATATTGCCCAAGCAAAAGCATATTATGTCGATGGTTTAGGATGTACCCCTGGTCGTGAAAATAAGCACGCCTTGATATTAAATTTATACGGTCATCAGTTAGTTGCCCACTTAACAAAAGAACCTATATTTCCCCAAAAAGGTATTTATCCAAGCCATTTTGGCATCATTTTCACCGCAGAAAACGACTGGAAAGATTTGTTAGAAAGAGCACGCGAAAAAAAACTAGTTTTCCGCGAAGCAGCTAAACATCGTTTTCCCGACTCGCCTTTAGAACACCGCACGTTCTTTTTGGAAGATCCGTTTTACAACTTAATGGAATACAAATATTATCGCTATCCTGAAGCAGTTTTCGGCGGTTCTGACTATCGTTCGATTGGCGATACTCCAACTTTGTAGAAAGCAGGAAAGCAAGGGAGAACTATTCGCTTCAGCACTCGCTGTGCATGCTAAACTGCGTGAACGCTCCTCGCTCCTATCCCCTTGAATAGTCCTAAACCATCCGTGCTACCTAGCATAGGGTCAGAGGCACGTTCAGGGTGCGGCATCATACCGATAACGTTACCCTTAGCGTTGCAAATACCTGCAATATTGTTAACAGAACCATTTGGATTTTCACCATAGTAGCGAAAGATGACTTGATTGTTGTCTTCGAGTTGTTTTATAGTGTCTTCATCAGCATAAAATTGCCCTTCACCGTGCGCGATTGGTAGAGTAATGATTTCTCCTTGAGTATAGTTCTGCGTCCACGGTAAATTAGTGCGTTCGACTTTTAGAGGAACGCGATCGCAAATAAAATGCAAATCGCGATTGCGAATCAGCGCACCAGGTAATAATCCGGCTTCCGTCAATACTTGAAAACCGTTGCAAATTCCTAAAACAAACTTACCTTGCTTGGCGTGTTTGACAACTTGTTGCATCACTGGAGAAAACCGCGCGATCGCCCCACAGCGAAGATAATCGCCATAACTAAAGCCACCAGGAATAATTACGACGTCAAGATCGCTAATATCCGTTTCTTCGTGCCATATCATCCGCGTTGGCTGCTGCAACAAATCGCGCGTAACATACGCAACATCGCGATCGCAATTTGACCCTGGAAACATGACAATTCCAAATTTCACGCTGACACTTCCTCTCGTTCAACTAAATCAAAGCGATAGTTTTCAATGACAGGGTTAGCGAGTAACTGATCGCAAATAATATTTAACTGTTGCCGCGCGCTATCCTCATCCTGGGCGCTTAAACTAAGTTCAATATACTTGCCAATTCGTACCTGCTCAACCGTATCGTAGCCCATATGCTGTAAACCAGACACGACAGCTGTGCCAGCAGGATCGAGAACTGAGGGTCGCAGAGTAACATAGATATGAGCCTGATATTTTCGCATCGCTTTGTTTTTCTTGAATCAATGCCACAACAGATGATCCTACCGTCTTCGTTCTATTTCTGATGTTAAAACTCAGCAGCTGATGACTGAATTGCCGAGTTGCTAACTGCGTCTATACCTTTAGTAAAGTATAGTTATGACTCGCGTATCGGTTTGAGCTAGCTTATGAAAATGTCCAAGTTTGATTTTTAGATAGGAAAAATGCCGTAAGTGTATATGAAAGCCGAACGCACTCGCAGTCAGGAGCGAATCCTAAAATTGCTCAAAAGCCTCAACAAAGCAATTTCTGCTCAAGATATTTATGTAGAGTTACGCAATCGCAACCAAAGCGTAGGGCTAGCGACAGTATATCGAGCATTAGAAGCCTTAAAGCTAGAAGGCGTAGTGCAAGTGCGGACACTGGCTTCTGGAGAATCGCTGTATAGTTCAGTGCAGCAAGATAAGCACCATTTGACTTGTTTGCAGTGTGGCAGATCGATTGCTATCAATCAATGCCCTGTACACGATCTAGAAACTCAATTGCACCAAGCCCACCAGTTCAAAATCTTCTACCACACCTTAGAGTTTTTCGGGCTATGTAATCAATGTCAGATGGCTCAAGCTACGGGTGTAGGTGCTGAGTAGGAAGCTTCAGGAGCAGAGGTGCAGAGGAGAAATACTAAATACTATGTATAAATATTTTCCACTTGATCCCCAGTCACTAGCAACTAGACCTCCTGCATGAATCACAGACGCCCTCCGACTTTCTTCAGGGCTATCCGAGCAAAGTTTACTTTCGTACACTAAAAGGTCAGTGGACTTTGTTTTATTTAGCTAGCGAATTTATTCGCGATCCGCTTCACGCAGGAGGTCTCTTCTACTATTATCCACTAAATACTAGTCACTTTTTGACTCGCTCCTCGGCTCTATTTAGTTAATGCGATCGCCATTCACCTGCGGTAAATTATGCGAACCATCAGACACAATCGAACGCATTCCTTCAATCGTTGCGGGGATACTACGCGGATCCATAAACATCACTTTACTACTGTCACTACTACCGATTTTTGTTCCCATGTCGAGATAATTCTGCGCAATTAAAAATTGCAGCGCTTCTCGCGCCTCAGGGCTCGTTTGCAGCGTTTTTGTAATGATTTGTAAGGCTTCAGCAGTGGCTTGAGCCTTGAGAACTTGTTGCTGGCGTTCGGCTTGAGCTTGTAAAACAATTGTTTTTTGGTGCGCCTCCGCTTGAAGAATCGTTGCTTTTTGTTGTGCTTCCGCCTCTAGGATTTGGGCTTCGGCTCTACCTCTAGCGCTATTCACCGCCGATTCGCGATCGCCTTCGGATGTCAAAATCGCCGCGCGTTTACGCCGTTCAGCAGACATTTGCAATTCCATCGATTCTTGAACCGCAAGTGAAGGAATAATATCTCGCAATTCTACTCGCGTAACTTTGACTCCCCAAGGATCTGTGGCAATATCTAAATCGCGTAATAATATTTCATTGATTTGAGCGCGAGCCGTAAACGTTTCATCTAGCTCTAATCTACCCATTTCCGAACGAATTTGTGTTAATACTAAATTCACCATTGCTGACTGGAGATTTTCTACCTTGTACCAAGCTTTCTCCATATCAACAATCCGCCAGTACACAACCGCGTCGACCTCAATCGAAACATTATCACGGGTAATGCACTTTTGTGGCGGAATGTCCAGCACTTTTTCCCGAATTGTTTCGCGGAAAACAACTTTATCAACAAAGGGAAAAACAAAGTTCAACCCAGGTTCAAGTTTTTTGTTGTAACTACCGAGTCTTTCTACCAAGGCTTCATTACCTTGATTGATGACTTTTACCGAACCTGCTAAAGCCGAACCACCCAAAGCTAAGGCGACAAGCAAAAATAATTCATTCATGAAATTTCCTGTTTATTGAGGATAAAGTTACTAATTTGGGAGATATAGGGAGTTTGTAAATAGTTGGCAAACAACTACCGATGTGAAATTTTTAATACATCACTCACCCCTCTTTCCGCGCTCCTCATCCCTCCTAATGCAACAGATCTTCTGGTACAACAATCAAAGTCGTACCTTCACGGCGGACAACATAGACTTTTTGAGAAGGCGCGATCGCTAAATGCCGATCCTCACACCGCGCCCGCCAAGAATTTCCTTCATAAATAACTCTCCCATCTTTACCAGCGGGAATTTCGGTTAATGTCTCAGCAATAAATGCCTCTTGTAGTTTTTTGCGCTTGGGTATCAATAGACGGCGCGACAGTAAGATCAAAGCCGCTGATAGCCCTAGCCACAAGAAAGCTTGCAAGCTCAATTGGGGAACGATTAATGATACTATTGCCACAACAAAGGCACTAAGCCCCATCATAAAAGCGACAAACGCCGTTGGTAGCACTAGTTCCATCAAACAGAGAATTGCCCCTGCTATTAACCATAATAGCGTGACGTTTATCGGCATCTTGGTGTTTAAATAGCTAAGTGCACAGTAATCTACTGATGTAAGAAGTGACTTGATCTGCTTCTAGACACGCTGCAATTACAGAATGCGCGAGCAAGAGATAATGACCTCAGAGTGTATCATTAATACCAATCTAGCCCATGCTTCGTTTAATCAGGAGTAAGTTTAATTGAATTTAAAAGTTTTTTAAGCTCACGCAGTACCGTTCTTAATCTCCCTGACCCCTCATTTATGGCTTAATGTGTATAACAAGGGACAATCTTATGCAAAGATAAAGAGGTTGTCTGGAATAAGCAATTGTATTGAATAATTTTGCATTGCTTCTTGAGAGGGAAACACTCTAATTACAAGTCTATGAAAGTTGGCGATCGCGTCCGCGTTAAAGAATCAGTCATTGTTTACCATCATCCCGAACATCGCGGTGAACCTTTTGATATCAAAGGCTTAGAAGGCGAGATTGTGAGTTTTGCTAATGAATGGCGAGGCAAACCAATCAGCGCTAATTTGCCAATTCAAGTTCAGTTTACTAAAAAGTTCAAAGCTCATCTGCGCGAAACTGAAATTGAGGTTTTATCATAGTTTGGCTCTTGGCTAAGGGCGATGGAGATGATTTGTTATCTAACTCCTTGCCCGACGAAACCAACTAAAAACATTGATTTCACTACGCATTTGCTCTAATTCTTGTCTATGGCATTCGGCTGTGGTAAAGTACCAAGCACAATACTGTTGCAACTGTGTGCGTATCTGGACTTCGTGATAAAATTGACGTGTTGCTTGGTAAGTTGCAAAGATATCCTGTGTTTCCGGTGGCGGTAGCGGGATGATGTAATGGAACTGGTTAGCCATGAGTTGAGCAAAAGAAGTCATCTTGCTGCAATTATAGCGATCGCGACTTAGAGAAATTTGTGTCTAAATGCATAATTTAGTAGCTAATTGATTGACAAATCTTTTGTGGCTAGCCACTAGAGGTTGCGCCTGCCCAGGCAAAATCTGCCTTTGCAGACTAACAGCAGCGGTTTCTAACCGGCGGGTTTCAGAGTTTCGTCTTTCTTACAACCAACCGCGTAAACGATAAACGACTAAACCAACATATTCTTTCAAAGCACGAGTAGACTGATACAATCGCTCGGCTTCTGGTAGTAAATTCAACAGTGAAGCTTCAGAAGAATTACTGATATATTGCATATCACCGCTTGCTAAAAAATCGGTAGGTGCGGGAATTGCTGAAATTCTTAGTTTATTAAAGATGGCAAGCGATCGCGGCATATGCATTGCAGAAGTAACGAGTAATACTTGATTAAACTGACGCGCTTGCAGAATTTTTTTGACATTAACTGCATTTTCGTAGGTGTTGAGCGAGTCTGGTTCTTGAATAATTGCCGTTTCTGGTACGCCCAACTGCTGCATAATAATTGCCATATCAGCAGATTCCGATGGACCAGCACCACTCCAATCGATCCGCCCACCGCTAAGAATTACGAAAGGCGCTTTTTTTTGATGATACAACTGCGCCGCATAAAACATGCGATCGCTTTCTTCCGATAAGTCTACAGAAGGGCGTGGCGGAAATGCAGGTTTAGTAGCACCGCCTAAAACGACGATAGCGTCAGCGTTGGGTAATTGCTGGGGAATATTTTGAAATTCGAGCGATCGCACTAAAGATCGCGAAACCCAGCCGTTACTCGCCAATAACAAAACGATAAGGGCTATAGTTAACGCCGTTGATGCTTGACGCGGTTTTTTCCACAACGTCACTAAGGCAAATATGATGAGAATACACGCCAATCCTAGCGGGTAGAAAAATAAAGGTAATAGCTTTGATAAATACAAAAACATCTGTAAGTAAGTGGGTAAAAATATAACGTATCTCAAAGTTTGGTAATTGGTAATTGGTAATTTGAAAAATACTTATTAACAATCACCCATCACCGACCTCAAAAAGTGTGATAGTTTGATTATGCCCACCTACTTATTAGAGCAAATCGCATTAGATTAGGCAAAAATTGGTTGTAAATCTAAAACAAATCCAGGAAGAACATCTTCACCGGATAAAGTTGTCGGTGCAGCTAAAATTTTCACTTCTTGCCCAGCGCGATAAATTTCTACTTGTTTAGTACTAGGATCAATTAACCAACCAAGTTGTAAACCGTTGTCTAAGTATTCTTGCATTTTGACTTGAGTATCAGCCAACTCATCAGTTTCCGAAAGCAGTTTGATCGCAAAATCTGGACACAAAGGTAGAAACTTCTTTCTTTGCGCTTGAGTTAAAGCATTCCAGCGCTCAATTCTTACCCAAGAAACATCAGGAGAACGCGTTGCACCATTTGGTGAGCGAAAACCTGTCGAAGAGTCAAAAGCTTTTCCGAGGTTGGTTTGGCGATTCCAATTACCAAGGTCAATATAAATTTCAAGGTTTCTATTTCCCGTCTCTCCTCCCCTAGGTGGCATAATAATTAATTCTCCCCTAGTGGTTAATTCTAATTGCAACTCGCGATTAGCAGCGGCGAGTTGTTCGAACTGCTCATCAGTAAGTTTGAGAACTAGGGGAAGTTGTAGAGTGACACTCATATTACATCAAATCCTAGGATTAATGCCAGAAAAAAGCGATCGCTGCTTCTCAAGTGTAATTAAAAGCGATCGCACTTCTTAAATCACGAACTATCGATAAGTTAATTTTGGTTCGGGCTGCGCATTAACGATTTCATTTGCTACTTTAAAATCTTGCGCGATTAAGCGTGCAGTCATTTTAGCCGACATCATGACGCTGGGAGTTCCCGCCCCTGGTTGCGTTCCCGCACCGACAAGATAGAGATTTGCAATATCTTCGCTACGATTGTGCGGACGGAAAAACGCTGACTGGTACAACCGAGGTTCTGGACCAAAAGCATTACCTACATACGAATTAAGTGTATGCTCGAAGTAATCTGGCGTAATAAAGCTTTTGTGTACTAAACGCTCAGTCAATCCTGGTAAATAACCGCGTTCGTCGATAAACTTCAAAACCGTATCCGCCAGCGGTTCTCCCAATTGCTGCCAATCTAATTTAGAACCATTATGCGGTACAGGTAATAGAGTATATGCCGCATGATGACCAGGAGGAGCGAGCGACGGGTCGGTTAATGTGGGAACGTGTAAGTATTGTGAGAAATCTGCTGCTAAAATCTTACGTCCAAAGATATCTCTTAAAAGTTCTTCATAGCGTGGACCGAGGATGATCGTGTGGTGGCGCAGTTTGTCTGCTTCGTGGCCATCGGCTTTGAATCCAAAATAAATGACAAACAATGACATCGACTGTTGAGTGAGTTTGATGCGGATATCACTATTCCACCGTCGATATTTCGAGTCAATTAATTTACCGTAAGTATTTGCCCAATCGCCGTTAGATACTACCAAATCGGCATTTAATACACTACTATCTGCTAAAGTGATACCTGTGGCAACTTTTTTGCGTCCTTGGCGCGTAACATTAATCTGGGTAACTTCGGCATTATAAAGCATTTTACCACCGAGTTCTTCAAATTTGCGCACAAAGCCATTCACAAGTGCGCCTGTACCACCCATCGCGAAATGAATACCCCAGGTTTTCTCAACAAAGTGAATCATCGCGTAAATTGCGGGAACAGATAGCGGATTTCCGCCGACTAGCAAAGTTTCAAAACTAAAAACTTGTCGCAGCTTGTCGCTTTTAAAATACTTGCTACTGAAGCTAAAGAGATTGCGCACCGCATCCAAGCGTATGAGATCGGGAGCAACTTTGAGCATCGATCCAACCGTGCCAAAGTGCGTGTAACCAAGTTCTAAAAAGCCGCGATCAAAAATTGCTTTTGCATCTTGGTGAAACCGTTCATAGCCTTCTAAATCGCCAGGTTCGCCCAAGCGCTGAATCTGTTCGCGGGTATGCACTGGATCGCCATCGTAGTCGAAGAAAGAACCATCGTCGAAATAAATGCGATAAAACGGCAGAATCGGCACAATTTTGACATAACGGCTCGTGTTTGAGCCACCAGAAACACCAGTTTTAATTCTTTTGCTTTCATCAACAATTTCATCTGGAAAATCTGGCGTTGCGAGATCTGCGCGATCGCGTTCGAGGGAAAACAGTTCTTCAATAAAATGGGGAACGGTGATCACCGTAGGTCCCATATCAAAAGTAAATCCATCCGCATGACGCACGTACGCCCGTCCGCCAGGACTATCAAGTTTTTCTACAATGGTAGTGTCGAATCCCAAGCTTTGCAGGCGAATTCCCATAGCTAACCCACCGATACCGGCTCCGATCACAATGGCCTGCTGGCGACTCATACTCAACTCCTCTCAGGAATTTAACAATATTTAATCTTTCCTTATTATGCCTTTATCTACAAGCTAAGCGGCGATCGCTATGCCTACAAATCAATGTACAATCTTGGTCAAGTCTTGGAGGTTGGTAAGCGATCATTGGTAAAAACCTTTGTTCGCTATCCGTTACCATTTACCTATTACCCATTACCAAATCAAAATCCTTAAGCTCTCATGTGTCAACTGCTGGGAATGAACTGCAATGTTCCAACAGATATTTGTTTTTCGTTTGAGGGCTTTTCGGCGCGGGGAGGAAGAACAGACGAACATCAAGACGGTTGGGGGATTGCTTTTTTTGAAGGTTTGGGATGTCGGATCTTTCTAGATGCTAAACCCGCGATCGCCTCTCCCGTTGCAGATTTAGTACGACGCTATCCGATTCACTCTACACATGTCATTGCACATATCCGTAAAGCAACTCAAGGTGGAATTGCGTTAGTTAATTGTCATCCGTTTCAACGCGAACTCTGGGGACGATACTGGGTATTTGCGCACAATGGCAATCTTTTAGATTTTCACGCACAGATAACTCATTATCAGCCAGTAGGTCAAACTGATAGCGAACGTGCCTTCTGCTTAATTCTCGAAGCTTTACGACAAAGCTTTCCTACAGGCAAGCCTCTATTAAAAGAATTATATCCTGTGTTGCGCGACATCACCGCATTGATCGCCGACAAAGGTATTTTTAACTATCTACTTTCTGATGGCGAACACTTTTTCACCTACTGTTCAACAAAGCTATGCTACATTGTCCGACAAGCACCGTTTGCGGCAGCACATTTAATCGATGAAGATATTACAGTAGACTTTCAAAAGCTCACTACACCATGCGATCGCGTTGCGGTGATTGCTACAACTCCCCTGACGGATAACGAAGTTTGGACGCAGATTCACCCAGGAGAACTACTCGTCTTTCAGGATGGTTTACCTTATAAATTTTAAAATTAAAAAGTTCTCTTTGGTAAACAGTTAACAGTGAAGAGAGTATAGAAAGACTTTGTCAACTGTCAGCTAGATAGTTGAGAAAATTTAGCACTACAAAAACTTCTATCTTCGTGACTGACTAAAAGAAATGTGACACTCTCCTATTTGGATCTAAACCAGCCCTAGGAAAATGCCACTAATCACCTTGTCTTTTGTAAGTGGAGGTATCTTGGTATGAACGCTTTGTCTGACATATTATTGCAATAAATTCTTAATTAAATCAAGTAGTTGCTGATTAGATTTGAAAATTCAATACAAAGAGGAACGAGTAATAAACCTCTTGCATGAATGCGATCGCCCATAGCGCTGCTATGCATAGTCGGGAAAATGGCGAAAGGCGAAGGCTTAACTGACGGGTGTTGCCTACAGCACTCTGGTGCAACTTTATAAGCACTGGCAGGAGTTGGGAACTTTTGGGCAAACTCAGTTGTGCTTGATGTCTGCAACCTTTGATGACAGACCATTACAAGGGTTAGAGGTAGAGCGATATGAGCTAGACACTGAAGATCTTGCTCATGCAGAATTGGCGGCAAAAGTGACTCGCCCGAAGCCTGTCTTTAGAGCCGCTGTTGAGGATGTTGTAGATGTTGCTGCTTTAGTGGAAGCTCATCACTTGCCAGGAAGCTTATCGCTTGTGGTTGTTAATACAGTAGAGCGCGCACGCGAAATTGGGAGATTAATATCAAACTTAGCGCCACTGGTCATCCACAGTCAGTTTTTAGGCATTGACCGCGAGAAGTTACAGCAGAAGTCAAAGGTTATCAAGGAGTCATTGTTGCAACTCAAGTCGTAGAAGCAGGGGTAGATCTAGATGCCGTGCTGATTACAGAACTATGTCCTTGGTCTTCGTTTGTGCAGCGCTACGGGCGGTGTAGGCGTAAGCGAACAGAGAATACAGTGCAGATTCATTGGCTCGACTATCAACAAGAATGGAAAACGCGTCCTTATGATGCTACAGAATGTGAAGCAACCCGCGATCGCTCAGTGCAACTGCCAGATGCAAGTCTCCATAAACTTGCTGAAATTCCTTTACCAAAGCTGGATTTACCAAGTTACCAGTTGACGAAGCGCGATGTCAAAACGTTCTTCTGCACCCACCCCAAAAACCGAGACACAATATACACAATTTCCCAATATGTTCGCGATCCGACGGCTTTCACAGTAGCAGTAGTGTGGTCGATTGAGCCGCCAAAAAGCTTGCCGCATCAAAAATTTACCTGCCCAGTTTCGACTCAGGAACTAAAAAATTTCTGCAAGTCCTATGGTGTTATCCCGCGAGTTTGGGGTGAAGAGACTTGGGAGAACAAAGAACCAAAACACGGTGATGTTGTATGGCTACCACTCGCTGCTGGTGGCTATTCACAAGAAAGAGGATGGATAGCAAACCCTGATGATAAATGCCAAGCATACAGTTTGGAAGTAGAACTAGAGTACAATGACCCGCTCTTTCCCTATGCTTTATCGCTAGGAATTCACTTGCAAGATACCGAAGCAGCATTGCGCGAGGTGATTCCCTATCTCCAAATGCTGAAAATTCCTGAAAGGCTCATCGAGGAAATTTGTCGCTGTGCGCGGTGGCATGATTAGGGTAAAGCACATCAGGTTTGGCAAGCATATGCGCAGGCTCAAGGAGAACTCTTAGCAAAGTCTACAAATTACAGTTCCCCAGTGCAAATGAAAGGCTATCGCCATGAGTTAGCAAGTGCGATCGCCGCAGCAACTCAAGGTACTTCGTTTTTGTCGCAATACCTCATTGCGGCGCATCATGGCAAAGTCCGCGACAGCTTGATGCCGACTAACCCTAACGAACAATATAAAAAAACAGGTTTTAAGAGGCGTTGAGTTGGGGACGCACTTACCCAAAGTTGAGATTTCAGGCGTTGAGACACTACCTGCTGTGGAAGTCATTTTCTCGTAACTGGAAGTAACAAGTCAGGAATTTGCTGCGCGAGTACGGACCATTCAGACTAATTTACCTCGAAGCCTTAATTCGCAATGCCGATGTGAAAGCATCTCGATATTGTGAGGAGAAAGCAAAACATGGTAATAGCAAATAAGGCAATCACCTTTCTTCATCTGACGCCCACAACTGCGATCGCGTGGTTAAAAGCCGTGGGATTATTGCGGTTGTCTGGCGCTAGAGGTTACTGGGATGACTGTTTTTATCTGGAATCATCAGCAGAAGATTTAGTTGAGAAGATTCTCAAAAACTATCAACATCATCGGCAATCAACCCACACAGACTTAGAACCTGGGGTGGCTCTTCTGGGGTTCGATTTCGTCGTAGAGTCAACGACCAAACAGAAGTATCAACAACCATCATGCTCGTTGTCGTTGTTGCTTATAGTCATAATCTGGATCATAGTCGATTGTGCCAAAAAGTTCCAAAACTTTCAATTGTTTACGCCACTGACTATATTCCTGCAACGCTGCTTCAATCACTATCTTCTCTGTTTGATGTTCGCCCAGAGTCAACGCTTCTTGGATCAATGTCGGATCAATTTCAATATTCGTTGTCATCGGTTCGCATCTCCAACATTGACACCATCAAACTGGGCAACTCTATTATTTTATATCTCTCTGCAAACCGATCGCACCTTTGTCTTTTACAGACAATTCTCTACGAGATGGCAAAGCCGAACGGAACATATTGAGAAGGGGCGATCGCACTGCTCCATAAAACATTATGAATCGCCCTGCTACAAGCTCTCCTTTAACTCACTCGTTCAAGCCGTTCAGCCAGCCACACCTTAACAATCGATTCACGACTCACCCCAAGTCGCCTCGCCTCTCGATCTAATGCATCCAACATCCACTCAGGAAAATCGATCGTCACCGCTCTCGATTCATGTCCCGGACGACGAGCTTGGGAAAGATCCAAAAATTCAGTAATCGTTTCACCTTGATCAAAGCGCTGGTCAAATACTTCCGCCTTCATAAATCTCCACCTCCTCTATTCGTGCCCGTCGAACGGATATGATTCGGACTCTTGATTCTCGATAGGTAATCACCGCTGACCAATGTTTAGCCTTAATTTTACCAATCACCAAAAATCTGGCTTCATCCTCGATTCTCGCGGGAATTTCAATGCGATCAATATCCATCCACAATTGTTGAGCCTCTGTAAAGTCAATGCCATGCTTTTGCTGATTAGATTGACTCTTTTGTGGATCAAACTCAAACTCCATATCGCTGTCAACTGGCTCACCTTGTACAGGCTAGAATGTCCCCATTTTATTGAATCATGACTCAGGTTCCTTTTGTACATCTACTACGCTATACCAAACCCTATCAGGTGCAAGTTTGGGGCGCAACGTTCTGGTCTATCTTCCGCACCTTATTGTACTTGGCACCGCCTTATCTGATCGGCGTTGCGGTGGATGTGGTCGTTGAGCAAGAAACCTCGCTGATTGCTCGATTTGGCGTTCAAAATCCCCTGACTCAATTATTCGTGCTGTCTCTGCTGATGATCGCCACCTGGGGCTTGGAATCCCTCAGCCAGTATGGAGCCGACAAACTCTGGCGAAATCTGGAACCCTTCAGCATGAACTACGAGTCGATACTTACAACCAACCTGCAAGAGCTAGATCTTGCCTACTTTGAAGACCACAGTACAGGAACCCTGCTATCCATTCTCAACGAAGACATTAACCAGCTAGAGCGTTTTCTCAACTCCGGTGCCCAGGATCTGATCAGCTTCTTTGCACGGGTGCTTGCTGTTGGCTCTCGGTATTGCTTGGTGGGCAATGGTGCCGCTTCCCTTCATTCTTTGGGGAACGTTTCTGTTTCAATCTCGTTTGGCTCCTCGTTATGACACCGTGCGCGACCAGGCAGGGCTGATTAGCGATCGCCCATCGTCTTTCTACCATCCGCCATGCACATTGCATTTACGTGATGGATCAAGGTCAAATTGTCGAGCAAGGCACTCATGAAGAACTGCTGTCTGTGCATGGAACCTATGCCAATCTTTGGTCTGTACACTCAGGACTTTCACCAACTCTGCGCTGATTGAAGCGCGTCAGGATGATGAACCAGTAATGCACTATTGCGTTGACGGGTCTTAGGGTTGATGCCAAACAGACGCACATATTGTAGAAGTTGTGCTACTGCGGCGATCGCCTCCTCTTCCCGCATCGCTTTAATTACGCCGCAATCTGACCAGGAATTTGCCCGAAGATGAAAACTCTATTTCAGAATATTACTCGCGATCTTGCACCTGTCACCATGTTACTCGATGTCATTGCAACTAAAAGAGCGAAAAATACTAAGAAACATGACACCGTTTCTAAAACTAATGCAAAATTTAAGTGGGGAATAGATAATTCCAAAGAATTAGAAAGTTGGGGACAGCGAATTAAAGTAACTGAGGAGATTTACTATTTGACTCGCTTTGCAAATTACCCAGATCGCTTATCTTGGTGGGGGAGATATTTGCGGTTTCTTGTGACTGCTGTGTTTAAAACTTTAGTCGCGTGATTCAAGTGGAAATTATGAAATAAAGCGGAGTAGACAGCGATATCCCTACTTTGGATAGACGTAAGTTTGGATGATGCTGTTCTACGGTGTGATTAATTCAAAATTTTTAGTTGTCTATGTCTTCTACGCACAACCCACATCGCCGCAAGGAAATTTTACGCGGTGTTCTTGCTGTGTCTTTAGTTATTGTCGGAATTACGCATTTTCTCCGACCAGAGCAATATGCGCGGATTGTACCGCCACCATTTCCGCCCTTCGCTTCAGTCTATTTGAGTGGTGTATTTGAGATTCTCGGTGGTATTGGGTTATTGATTCCTAATATGAGTGTCACAGCAGCCTGGTGTTTAATTGCTTTATTTATCGGGGTGTTTCCAGCGAATATTTATATGACTATACACAACATCAAAGTTGAGGGAATTCCTCATAGTCAATTGCTGTATTTAGCAAGATTACCGCTACAAGCTGTGTTAATTGCCTGGGCGTATTGGTATACTCGCAATCGAGAGACACAATTAGAAACGACAGACGGATAATTTAATATAAATGCGATCGCTTAGCTGCTAGATTTTATAATCATAACTACATCTCGCAAAAATGATAATCTTTATCGATAGCAACTATGACTTCTACCGCAGCGCCTTTACCAAATTCACTTGCGCGTGTTGTGCAGCGCTTTCAACGACTTTCTAACCCGAAGCAACGTTACGAGCAGTTAGTTTGGTATGCTAAACGGCTAAAGGAATTTCCCGAAGGCGATAAAGTGTCAGAAAATAAAGTGCCAGGTTGTGTTTCGCAGGTGTATATTACGGCAAGGCTAGATCAGGGAAAAGTTTGGTATCAGGGTGATTCGGATTCTGCACTTGTGAAGGGGTTAGTTGCGGTATTAGTTGAAGGTTTGAGTGGGTTGTCACCTGAGGAAATTTTGCAAGTATCGCCAGAGTTTATTAAAGATACTGGATTGAATGCGAGTCTGACACCTTCGCGCAGTAATGGATTTTACAATATTTTTCAAAAAATGAAGGAAAAGGCTTTGCAATTGCTGATGGAATAATGTGGAGATGCATAGCAAAGCCTGCGAAAAATAGCACAATGAGTTGTAAACTAGTCGAATGTATCTGTATTGCTACTCGATGAGTGATGCACTTTTACTGTTTCACAAACTTCCACAGAATTTTATAATCCCAATAGTAGTTGAGAGAATCAACAACACTGGGGAAATAGCTATTACTTTCCTTCATAAGCATAAAGTCGTTTAACATAAACTTTTGAGCAAAAACAGCAAATCCTGCATTCCGGAACGTGTCGGCAATAAAATTCAAGCTATAGTTTTGCACCTCGATATTAGACTCTGCTTCAATCATTTTCTGCCAATTTGCCCACAACGGATTGTCTGAATGACATCCTAATGCAGCGTAGTAAACTCCTTCAGCTTTTAAACAATCAAATATTTTTTGAGCGTGTTGCTTTAAATCTTGAATTAAGTATAAAACTTCATGACTAAAAGCAACATCAATTTCTGATTGAAATGACTCTAAATTATCACGAGCTTCGTAAGTTAATGGCAAACTCCCCTTATTTTCATTGGCAATTTGAATAGCTTGTCGCGCCACATCAATTCCAATTCCTTTTTGGAAAGGCTTTTGCTGGTATAAAACTCGTAAAAATCCACCTTGATTACAACCAAAGTCAAGGACTGTTTTTCCTTTTAAGCTTTTTTCAGACATGCGCTCAATCATTACTTTCCACAATGGGTAATGATCGTCGAACATGGCATTTTCTTCTTGAGAATTGGTCAACCAAGTGTCAACAATTTTACTAGTCATGAGTTTATTCTCACTGTAAGATTACGTTTGAAAATTTGTTCAGATCGGCATATTAGAAATCAAAGCCTATCATTCTAATTCCTGTAAGTAAAATACTCCCTGGGGGGATATTGACTAAATTACTATTATTTGAATTGCTAAAAATAAAGTGAATATGAGATTATTAAAAGTTAGAATAAGTAAAAATAATTATAATTACTAGTTTTAGATTTGCTGCCACTAGTAGTAATAAGTGTATGAGTTTTTTAGGTAAGGTTTTACTGCCACTTGCGATCGCAGCATCGGTTGTATTACCTAGTTGTACGCGACCGCAAGCAGAAACAAATCAACAAGAAAATCTTGTCTTTTCTTGGTCGCAAGATATTGGACCACTCAATCCACACTTGTATGGTCCTAGTCAAATGTTTGCTCAAGATATGGTTTTTGAGTCATTGGTTAACTATGGGCGGGGTGGTGAGATTTTACCTGCTTTAGCAGAAAGTTGGGAAGTTTCGCCGGATGGCAGGGTGATGACTTTTCAACTGCGTCAAGGAGTAAAATTTTCGGATGGAGAAGCCTTCAACGCCACAGCAGCTAAACTCAATTTTGATCAGATCTTGGCAAATGCTCAAGCGCATGATTGGTTAGAACTGATTCAGCAAATTGACCGTGTTGAAGCAGAAGACGAGTATACGCTAAGAATCTACCTCAAAAATGCCTACTATCCAGCCTTGCAAGAATTAACACTGATTCGTCCAGTGAGGTTTCTCTCGCCCGCAGCCTTTCCTGAATCAGGAACAACTGCTGATGGCATTAAGCAACCGATTGGTACAGGACCGTGGGTACTAACGCAATACAGTAGAGATAACGTTGCCGTATTTCGGCGTAATGACAACTACTGGGGCGAGTTACCTGCCATAGAACAAGTCACAGTGAGGGTTATTCCAGATGGCGAAACGCGGGTAGTAGCGTTTGAAAGTGGAGAGTTGGATTTGATTTATGGTAATGGTGTGATTAGTTTAGATGCTTTTGAGCGGTTGCAGAAGTCTGGTCGCTATCAGGCTGAAGTTTCGCAACCTCTGAGCACGAGGGCGATCGCCATTCACTCTGGTCGAGGACCAACGCAAGAATTAGCGGTACGACAGGCAATTCAGCACAGCTTCAATAAAGATGCAGTGATTCAGGCGATTTTTTATAACACCGAGCGGCGAGCCGATACGTATTTTTCTGATGAAGTTCCCTACGCTGATATTAACCTAGAACCGTATGCCTATGATGTAGAACGCGCTAATGCTTTGTTGGATGAAGCCGGATGGACGTTACCAAGTGGGGGAAGCATTCGTCAAAAAAATGGTCAGTCGTTAACTTTGGAACTCTCTTTTGATGCGCTCAACAATATTGACAGGGCGATCGCCGAAGCTTTACAAGCTGATTTGAGACAAGTTGGCATTGATTTGCGACTGCAGGGAGAAGAAAGACAAGCGTGGCTCGATCGCCAAACAAACGGCGAATTTCACCTCATTTTCAATAACACTTGGGGACCGCCCTATGAACCTCACGCAATGGTGTCATCGATGCGCAAGCCTTCTCATGCTGACTATGAGGCACAATCAGGTTTACCCATGAAAGCAGAGATTGATCAAAAAATTGCCGAGGTACTGGTATCAACCGACTCAGCAACACGGCAGCAGTTGTACGGTAACATTCTCACTACATTACACGAACAAGCAGTTTATCTACCAATTTCTTACTCAACCAACCTTGCTGTATTGCAAGAAAACATTGGTGGATTTGAATTTATGCCTCAAGAAAATCAGGTTCCTCTCAACAGGTTAACCAAACGGTGACAACCCAATATCACTCATGGTTCAGATCTTTTGAGCAGTTTACCCAGTTGTATGCAGTCCGGCGGGTACTGCAATTGATTCCAGTGCTGCTGGGGATTTCCCTAGTGACATTTTTGCTAGTGCAATTGATGCCAAGCGATCCGGCGGTTGTCGTTTTGCGAATTTCAGAAGTGCCAATCACGCCAGAAGCGATCGCTGCGATGCGAGAGCAGTTGGGGCTAAATCGTCCTTTGCCAATTCAGTATCTCAATTGGTTGTGGCGTGTCATTCAACTTGACTTTGGCACTTCCTTCGTGACTGGACAACCGGTGCTACAAGAAATTTTTTACTACTTGCCAACAACCATAGAACTAACTCTTAGCACCACCATTTTAATTTGGCTAGTGAGTATTCCTCTAGGAGTTTTGGCGGCACTTTATCGAGATAGTATTTTTGATTATGCTAGCCGCCTGTTTGCTTATGTGGGAGCGGCGTTACCTAACTTCTGGTTGGGTTTTTTGCTGATGTATTTTTTCAGCTTTCAACTAGGCTGGTTACCAGTCATGGGGCGTGGTAACTGGACTCATCTCGTATTGCCTTCAATTACGCTAGCATGGTCTCCTGCTGCTGTTTACGCACGGCTGTTACGCAATAGTATGTTGGATAGCTTGAGCCAAAATTATGTTCTCTACGCGCGTGCTAGAGGGTTAAGAGAGCGTTTTGTTGTGGGCAGACACGTGCTGCGAAACGCTTTGCTTCCTGTGGTGACGTTGTTTGGCATGAGCATTGCGCATCTACTCGCAGGAGCGGTTATTGTCGAAAATGTGTTTGCTTTGCCAGGAATTGGACGATTTGCAGTGAGATCAATTCTCAGTCGAGACTATCCGGTGATTCAAGCTTATGTTTGCTTGGCAGCGATTTTCTTTGTAATTACCAACCTGATTGTCGATTTGACTTACAGCTACCTCGATCCCAGAATTCGTTTAGGAAAGGTTGAGGATTTGTAAAGCGAATTATGTTATTGCTAAAACGATTATTGAGAAATAAAGTTGCGTGGTTCAGTGTGGGAGTAATCTTTTGCATTGCTGTAGTAGCCTTGTTTGCTCCCTACATTGCACCGCACGATCCTTTAGAAGTAGAACTCACTCGTCGGTTGCAATCTCCAAATGCCACCTTTTTGCTAGGTACAGACCATTTAGGGCGCTGTATTCTGTCACGATTAATTTATGGAGCGCGAATTTCTCTGTCGATTGCTCTTACTGTTACCGCACTCACGACTAGCATCAGTCTGATTGTGGGTACGATCGCCGGTTACGTTGGCGGGAAAGTTGATAGCGTTTTGATGCGGATTTGTGATGTGTTTTTGTCGTTCCCTAATTTAATTTTGGCATTGGCGATCGTTGGCATTATGGGGGCGAGTCCTGTGAATTTGGTTATTGCCTTAGGCGCATCTCACTGGGCTTGGTATGCCAGAATTGTGCGCTCTAAAGTACTCAGCTTAAAGCAAGAGAATTTTATCAAAGCAGCGATCGTGTCTGGAACAAGCAGCGTTCAGATCATGGTCAAACACTTATTGCCATACACCATTGCCGAAATTGCTGTGTTAGCCTCTTTAGATACAGGATGGGTGATTTTACAGATTTCAGCTTTGTCGTTTTTGGGATTAGGAATTCAGCCACCGACCCCAGAGTGGGGAGCTATGATTACTGATGGTCGCGAATTTTTCCGCCGCGAACCAGGATTGATGCTTTATCCTGGTTTGATAATTTTTATTGTTGCGTTGTCGTTTAACTTGCTGGGTGATGCCTTGCGTGATGCGCTTGATCCTCGTTTTGGCAAGACAATTAAACAAAGAGCGTCTCTTACTACTGTAGAAACATCACTTCCCAATGGTTGATTCGGTTCTCACAGTTACAGATCTTCAAGTCGAGTTTCAGCAAGAAACTAGTTGGACACCGGTTGTGCGTGGCGTGAGTTTTCAACTCAAACCAGGGAAAGTTCTAGGCATTATAGGCGAAAGCGGCTCAGGTAAAAGCACCATCTGTTTGGCAATTTTGGGATTACTAGGTCGCGAGGGACGAATTTCACGGGGAACAATTTGCCTATTGCAGCAAGATCTCACGAGTTTACCGCCTACTACCCTGCGTCAAATTCGCGGACAGCAGATTGGTGTCGTGTTACAAAATCCTGCTAGCTTTTTTAACCCGATTTTGACCATTGGACAACAGTTTGCTGAAACTTTGCGATCGCATCAATCCTTGACTAAAGCAGAAGCAAAGTCGATCGGACTGGGTTATTTATCTGATGTGCATTTACCTGATCCAGAGCGCATCTGGAGACAATTTCCCTTTCAACTTTCTGGGGGGATGTTACAGCGGGTGATGATTGCGATCGCTATTTCGCTGCGCCCTCAGATTTTAATTGCTGATGAACCGACGACAGCTTTAGATGTGATTACCCAAATGCAAATTTTGAACTTACTAGCACATCTACAACAGCAGCATAATGCGGCGATTTTGCTTGTAACTCATGATTTGGGCGTAATTGCTCAATTAGCTGATGAAGTTGCCGTGATGTATCAAGGAGAATTTGTCGAACAGGCAAACGTTAGACAACTATTTGATCAACCGCAACATCCTTACACGCGATCGCTACTTGCGTCTCGTTTGCAAGTGAGGACTGATATCATTTCACTTTGAAGTTCCTACAAATAGGAAGCAGAGGAAGGAAGAAGTTACTGGTAGTTTTTATTTAGTGAAATGGTATGAGGTATGACGCTGTTATCAATTCAAAAGGTGTCCAAAACCTATGAGATTCAGCAAGGTTGGTGGGGGCGCAAGCACTTGGTGAGGGCATTACAAGCAGTTTCACTTACTGTTGAGCCTGGTTGCTGTCTGGGAGTTGTCGGCGAGAGTGGTGCGGGGAAAAGTACTTTAGGGCGGATTGTACTAGGGCTAGAGCAACCTGATCGCGGAGAGATTTGGTTTCAAGGCAAAAATCTGAGACATCTTCGTCGCGATCAGCAGCGAATTTTGCGTCGTGATCTCCAAGTTGTGTTTCAAGATAGTTTGAGTGCAGTGAATCCTCGGTTAAGCGTTCGTGAAATTATCGGTGAACCAATGCAGAACTATCTTAATATGTCGCCAACACAGATGAGCGAACAAATTCAGCAGTTGCTTGAGATTGTCGGATTACGTGCAGCCGATATCGATAAATATCCTCATCAGTTTAGTGGCGGACAATTGCAGCGCGTCACTATTGCAAGAGCGATCGCGCTTAAGCCTAAGTTGATTGTCCTCGATGAACCTGTTGCGAGTTTAGATATGACGATTCAAGCTCAAATTCTACACTTGCTAGCAGACCTCAAAGAACAGTTTGAGTTGTCCTATTTGTTCATCTCGCACGATTTAGCCGCAGTTTCCTTCATGGCTAATAAACTCGTGGTAATGTACCAAGGAGCGATCGTGGAAGCAGTAGAAGATCTTAAACAACTACATCACCTTCAGCATCCCTATGCTCAGCAACTAATGGCTGCGCAATTGCCCTCTCATCCACGCGATCGTTTGCTGTTTAGTTCCTAAGTATAAATGGTAGATACCTAAAGTTAGCGCAACTCAAGTAAAGTGAACTTTCGTACACTAAGACAAGATTTTATACGATTAATATTAAATTAAATTCAGTTAACCATACCATTTCTCGCGCATATGGTTTTTTAATTACGAACTACGAATTAATATTACTTACAATTAAAGCATTGAGTGATTAGCAACTAGCCACTCTTCACTCAATCCTAATTGACTCTAGTAGAAGACGAAATCACCCGTAACTGAGATATTGCAGCAGTTCAAGAAATCGTTTGCGTAATCTCAGTATCTACTAATAACGTTGCCGCTCCAGCAGTAAACTGATTGTAGGTGATGCCATCGAGTGTTATTGTGCCACCACTGAGCCATCCTTGTTGAGTGGAAGTGATGCGATCGCCTACATTACCTTTGACAATCAATTGATTTTTCGTGTCAGATAAGTTCAGCACATTCCAGCGGTCTAACTTTAACGAGTTATTGCCAGTTCCCGTCAAATCGATGATCTCAATTCCTGTAATGCGATTTCGCGGAATCGCGGTAAGATCCATTGTCATGTTGCTGACTTCAATCGCAAGAGTGTCTATACCACTACCACCATCCATGCGGTGGTTTTGAGGACCAAAAATTAGCACATCATCACCTGCACCACCGTAGAGAACATCACTGCCACGCCCGCCACGCAAAGTATCATTACCAAGTCCACCGATGAGGATATCATTGCCATTTGTACCAATGAGTAGATCGTCTCCTGGTGTACCAAGGCGATTAACTTTATTTGTGAAGTCGCGTCCAAAGACAACGTAGCTTTCTTCTAAAGTAGAAGACCCCAGAATCAAGTCATCAAAACCATCGCCATTCACATCTCCCGCACTACTAACAGCTGTAGTTGAACCATTATCTGTACTAATTCCTTTCAAGACAAAACCATTAAGTCCATTCAAGTCAGATAAATCAAAGCTAGCACCGAAACCGCCGGCTTTCCCAAAGATGACATAGCTTTCACCAACACCATTAGCTGTAACACGATCACGACTAAGATAAGGGCTACCAGTTCCAATAATCAAATCATCAAAGCCATCACTATTAACGTCTCCGGCGCTACTAACATTTATTCCTGAATAGTTGTATTGATTAATTCCATTAATGATAAAACCATTACTACCATTGAGTGCTGCTAAGTTTATGCTTGCATCAAATCCACCTCGTTTGCCAAATACAACATAGCTTTGCCCTGCGCCAGATTCATTGTTAGGATCTGCACCACGTGCACCAATAATGATGTCATCAAAGCCATCACCATTCACATCTCCTGCATTGCTGACAGAGCCACCTGAAGCATCTCCTAACTTAATACCATTAATTGCGAAGCCATTACTACCATTGAGTGTTGCTAAGTTCACTTGTGCATTAAATCCACCTGGCTTACCGAACACAACATAACTTTGTCCGGCTTCGTTAGCCCCAGGCGCGCCAATTAAAATATCAGCAAAACCATCACCGTTGATATCTCCGGCACTGCTTACAGATGCGCCTGAGTAATCTTCTGGAAAAATACCGTTGATGGCAAAGCCATTGCTACCGTTGAGTGTTGCTAAATTCACACGCGCATTGAATTCACCTGTACCAAACACAACATAACTTTGTCCGGCACTACTTTGACCGTTAGGATCAGCATTACGTGCGCCAATTAAGATATCGGCAAAACCGTCACCGTTGATATCTCCGGCATCACTTACTGTACTCGCACCGTCAAACGCATTGATTCCTTCGAGGATAAAGCCATTGTTACCGTTGAGTGTTGCTAAGTTTAAACTTGCGCCAAATCCACCTGTACCAAACACAATATAACTTTCGCCAGCATTAGTTTGACCATTAGGACTAGCACCACCTGCGCCCAACAAGATATCGGCAAAACCATCGCCATTGACATCTCCGGCACTGCTAACCCCACCTAAAAAGTCTAATGCATTGATACCATTAATAACAAAACCATTGTTACCATTGAGGGCAGTTAAGTTTACCTTTGCACTAAATTCGTTTGGTTTACCAAACACAACATAGCTAGCGCCAGCAAATTGATTAGCCCCAGGCGCACCTATTAAAACATCAGCAAAACCATCGCCGTTGATATCTCCAGCGCTGCTTACAGATCCAGCCGCAAATATATAGTCGCTACTGATACCAAAACTGCTGATTGTAAAACCGTTACAACCATTTAAAGAAGTAGAAACATCGATCTCATCGTCAGTAAATTTGAAGTAAGTACCGATAAGATTGAGTGTGGTCGAACTTTGAATGATGGCAATGAGTTCATTAGGTTCGCCGCTTTTTTGGCGAAAAATTGCAGTTCCTGCAGGCATTCCCGTAGGTGAATTTAACAGCAAATAATCTGAACGCTTACCGTTGAGTCGAATTTGATCTTCAGAGAAATTCAAATCTGTAATCAAAGCGTAGTCGGCAAAACCTGGTGTAGTTGGGTTATTGTCGTCGTAAAATACACGATTGTTTGTACCAAGAATAAATGTGTCTCTACCACGACCTCCTGTCAGAGTGTCTTTGTCGATAGTGCCATCTGTACCAATTAAAGTATCTGCACCTGCACCACCGTTGAGTGAATCGTTACCTGCTAAACCTCGTAAAACATTTTTGAATGAATTACCAATGATTGTATTGTTAAGATTGTTTCCTGTACCCGATAAGTTGCGATCGCCTAAAGGTTCAGCTAATGTCAAATTTTCTAGATTGTCACCCAAAGTATAGTTAATGTAGGAAGTAACAGTATCAATTCCAGCGTTTGCCTCTTCTCTAATGACATCTAACTCAGCGAGGATGTAGGTATCGTTACCATCACCACCGTACAAAATATCTGTAGCGCGATCGCCGAACGTATAAAAGTAATATCGGTTGTTATCAACATCACTACCGCTTAATGTATCATTGCCATCGCCTCCATAAATAATATCTACTCCTGCTTTACCGTTGAGGTTGTCATTACCTCTTCCTCCACGGAGAATGTTATTAGCATTATTACCGATAATGACATTATTAAGATTATTTCCTGTGCCATTAGTTGCTGCTATTCCTGTTAGCTCTAATCGCTCTAGATTACTAGTTAAAGTATAGCTTTGCGAAGATTTAACTGTATCATATCCTCCGTTAACTGCCTCAATAATGAAATCATTTATGTTATCAATAATGTAAGTATCATTGCCTGCTCCTCCATTGAGAGTGTCTATTCCTTTACCTCCATCGAGTAGATCGTTGCCTCCTTTACCTAATAGTAAGTCATTGCCTGCAAACCCTAAAAGTATGTCAGCAAATTGAGTGCCAACTAGCGTATCATTACCCGAAGTTCCTTTAATGATTGCCATAAATTTTGTGCCGGTTATGATAAATAAAAAGACAGGTTAAAAACTCATGATTTTTGACAGAAAAATCGACTATCTCCCCAGAACCAATGTTGGGGAATAGCAGTAATTATGATGCTAAATTAAGAAGATTTTATCCTCAAGACTGATAATTTGAGATTACTTGAAAAGTCAAGCTCAAACTATAAATTTCTGATAAAGACACTAGGCAAAAACACGCCTAAATTAAAGTTTTGGTAAATTCTTAGTAAGCGCAAGTGTATAAAAAAAGAAGACGGTAATATAAACTTCAGTAATATTACACATTCCCTTACAAGAAATAGTATTTATTCAACCAATTCTAATTAACGTTTTTGTTGTGTTGCCACAGGTTCTGCTTCAGGAATTGTAATATCGATTGATGTCACTTCTGATGCTAATGCTGTTAATGGGGGTTGAATCGCCGCAGCATTACCCACTACTAAGGTGACTAAGTTTTCGGGTTTGAGATGAGTTTGGGCGACACGTTGGATATCTTCAGCCGTAGTTGCTTCGACAGCTTGACGATAGCGGAAGAGAAAATCGGCGGGGTAGCCGTAGTATTCGTAACGTAAAAGTCGCGTCAGAGTTTGTGCCGGATCTTCAAAATTGAAAACGAAAGAATTGAGAACAGAATCTTTTGCTAAAGCAAGTTCTTCTGGTGTTACTAATTCTGTTTTAAGGCGTTCAATTTCTTTTTGCATTGCTTGAATAAAAGATACGGTGGCATCAGATCGAGTTTGTCCGCCAGCAATAAATAAACCAGGATAGTCATAACGCGGACTCCACGCACCGTACACCGAGTAAGCTAAACCTTGACGCGATCGCACATTATTAAACAACCGCCCGCCAAAGCCATTTAATACCCCATTTAAAACATCTAGTGCGGGATAATCAGGACTATTAAATTGACCGCCCAAATGACCAATTTGTAAATAACTTTGTGTTAGTTGCGGTTGATCTACCAAGAAAATACCGCCTTGTTTAGCTTGACACACCGTTGGTAATTGCGGCAATTGCATTCCAGGATTCGGTTGCCAATCGGCAAAATACTTTTGGATCAGCGATCGCATTTGTTGCGAGTCAAAGTCCCCCACAATTCCCAAAATCATGTTATTCGGATAGAAATACTCGCGATAAAAATTAACGACATCTTCCCGCGCAATATTATCTACCGTTTGATACTCTGGAATCCGCGCATAAGGACTATCATCACCGTAAATTAACTTTTGAAACTCTCGCTGGGCAATACTACCTGGTTCATCATTGCGCCGTGCAATACTCCCACGCAACTGCGTTTTTGCTAAATCTAATTTATCCTGCGCAAACACCGGCTGACGAATCACCTCAGCAAACAGCCCAAACACTGTATCAAGATCTTCACTCAAAGCATCAAAACTCGCCGAACCCGAAGCGGTACTAATCGATGTTTCCACCGTAGCCGCCCGTTGTTCTAATAACTCATTAAGTTCATCAGCAGAATGCTGTTTTGTTCCTCCCGTGCGCATCACAGTTCCTGTCAAACCAGCTAAACCAGTTTTCTCAGCACTTTCCCAGCGTTGCCCAGTGCGAAACAACGCCGTACCACTCACCAACGGCAACTCGCGATCTTCTAACAGATACACAATCATGCCATTATCCGTCACAAAGCGCGTATACTCTGGTAACTGCACCTCTGGCAACGGCGCAAACTGCAACTCAGTAAAATGTACAGCCCCCGCAACCGCAGGTAACCGCAACATCACCACCAACAACAGCGCTACCAACCACAGCCCAAGCCAATTAACACGCCGCTGACTCCGACTCGTACCAACCCAATGCATCAACATTCCCAAACTTCCTTATGATTTAATCTCTGCTTCAATCTCTGCGTCCTCTGTGGTTCGTTCCCTCAAGCCTTTGGCACCAACCGCCCGATCGTCCGATTCTGCGTCGTAAAAGTCGCCTGCGCCACGCGCTGAACATCAGCAGCCGTCACTGCCCCAATTGCTTCCAACTCCTTGAATAAATTGCGCCAGGAGCCAGTTTTCACTTCATATTCCAATAACAACTGTGCCATACCCATATTCGATTTGAGCGATCGCAATAATCCTGCCCTTGCTTGCGTCTTCACGCGATCCAACTCCTCAGCAGACACAGGTTCTGTCTTTAAGCGTTCAATCTCTTGTCTTAAAGCTACACCGACTTCATTTGCAGTATGACCAGGAGCCGTCAAAGCATAAAATAACATGACATTTTGGTGCTTATCACCTGGAAATCCACTAAAACCTTGAGCAGAAAGAGCAAGTTGCTGTCGTTCAACTAAAGACCTATACAGCCGCGACGTGCGACCATCACTCAGTAATCTACCAATGATGTCATAAGTAACATGATCCGGATCGGTAATAGAGGGACGATGATAGCCTTCTAGATACCAAGGCTGCGATCGCAAACGTAATTCAAATTCCCGTTGTCGTTTTTGAGGTGGTTCCGAGACTTGCACAGCGGGGGCTGCGGGTTTTGCTTTGTAACGTCCAAAGTAAGTTTTTGCTAGCTGTTGCACCTGATTTGCATCAACATCACCAATCACGGCAATTGTCAAATTACTGGGTACGTAGTGCGTATCAAAAAAATCTTGTAAGTCTTGGCGCGTCAAGTTGCGGATATCTTCTTCGTAACCAATCACCGGACGACGATAGGGATGTTTAGTAAATGCGGTATCGAGAAACTTCTCTACCATCTGACCAATAGGAGAATTATCAACCCGCAATCGCCGTTCTTCAAGAATGACATCTTTTTCTTGATAAAATTCGCGAAAGACAGGTTCTAAAAATCGCTCAGATTCTAGCGACATCCATAGTTCTAACTTATTACTCGGAAAACTATAAAAATAGCGTGTTGCATCGGCTGAGGTATTGGCATTTAAACCAACACCGCCTGCTTGTTCGACGATTTTCCCTAGTTCGTTTTGCTTGACAAAACTTTGGGCTTGTGCTTGGACTTTTTCAAATTCTGCCTGCAAACGGGCGACTTCCGCTTTGTTTCCCCTAGCTTGCGCTGCGCGAATTTGGGCATCGAGTTCATCTAAGCGATCTAAGAGTGGTTTTTCGGCTGCGTAATCGGTTGTGCCGATGCGTTGCGTTCCCTTAAATGCTAAATGCTCTAAATAGTGCGCGATTCCTGTTTTACCATCAGGTTCATCCGCACCACCAACATCAGCATAAGTGAGAAACGAAACAACGGGTGCTCGATGGCGTTCTAAAACAATAAATTTTATGCCATTTTCTAAACGAAACTCACTCAGTTGATCGATGACACGATCTAAGTAAGGCTGGATCGATGCTTCTGGCGTCGGGGCTTGCGTACGAGCAAATGCAACTGCTGGTAACGAAGCCCAAGAAAACAAAATAATTATTAAAAAAGTGAAAATTCGCCATCTTACATGATGAGGTAAGAACAATTGGCAGCAACGTTTCCAACTCATAAGTCACAATAAAAGTACTTTTCCAGGATAGATCCCCTTAACGATCTATTACACTTTCAGCGGGGAATCTGCTTGATAGTAGAAAATATCGCTACAAGTAGCACGGCAATCTTACAGGCATTAAGTATATGCAAGTTTTTCATCGCACAGCACAATCTGAAGAATCCTCCCGCGATCGCATTTTGAAAGCAGCACAGCGATTATTTGCCCGTCAAGGATATGATGGCACGACAACGCGCGACTTAGCTGTTGCAGCAGGCGTTGCTGAAGGAACACTATTTCGTCATTTTCCGAATAAAAAGGCGATTTTGATTGAAATTGCAACGCAAGGCTGGGTAGAAATTCTTACCGATTTACTGACTGAATTAAGCGAAATGGGCAGCTACAAGGCGGTAGCCCAAGTGATGCAGCGCCGGATGTGGAATTTTCATAAAAATGCGGATATGATGCGCGTTTGCTTTATGGAAGCGCAGTTTCATCCTGATTTACGCGATCGCATTCAAGCAGAAGTGATTAACAAAATGACGGATGTTGCTGAGGCATTTTTTCAAACCGCGATGGATCGCGGAATCTACCGCAAAACAAATCCGAAAATTGTCGCGCAGGTGTTTTTAGGAATGTTTGCGATCGCAGGTTTTAGTCACAATACATTAATGGAACCGGATGCTTCACCAAAAGCTATGCAAGAAATGGCAGAAGGACTTGCGGATATTTTTCTGAATGGGGTGTTAGAGAGGGGGGAGTGAAACTTAATGTCCGAGTTTAGTTTTGGGTTATGAATATTCATGATGTTGATGCGAGGCTGGCGGATATTTTGCGCGATCGCCGTCGGCGACTTGCTGAAATTTTTGCTGCACCTGTCGTCTTATGGTCAGGGCGTCGTAGTCCGCGCAATTTTGCGGCAAATACGTTTCCGTTTCGCGCTAGCAGTCATTTTCTCTACTTTGCTGGATTACCATTAGAAAATGCGGCGATTTGTTTAGAGTCTGGACAGTTAACTTTATTTATTGACGATCCGTCACCTAGTCACACACTATGGCATGGAGAAACACCTGCAAAAGAAGAGATTGCCCAAAAAATTGGTGCTGACGCTGTTTTGCCGATGGCAGAATTACCAGCACACTTAGCCGGAGTTGCGACAATTCCAGTGCAAGATGCGGCGACTTGGACAGAACAAACGCAGTTACTCGACCGCTGGGTATTACCAGAAAGACCGCTCGAAGGGATTGATTTAGAATTAGCAAAAGCCATTGTTACTCTCCGCTTGATTCACGATGCGGGTGCATTAGCTGAATTGCGCAAAGCTGCGGCGGTGACGATAAACGCGCATAAAGCTGGCATGGCAGCGACTCGGAAGGCTAAGACTGAAGCCGATATCCGTGCGGCGATGGAGGGTGTCATAATTGCTGAGAATATGAGTTGTGCGTATGCAAGTATTGTGACGATTCATGGCGAAGTGTTGCATAGCGATCGCTATCACAATAAAATTCAAGCTGGAAACTTAGTACTTGCTGATGTTGGCACGGAAACTGCAACCGGTTGGGCAGCAGACGTGACGCGGACTTGGGCAGTTACAGGTAAATTCTCATCTACCCAAAGAGATATTTATGATGTTGTTTTAGCCGCCCACGATGCTTGTATTGCTAAAGTTTCTCCAGGCGTTGAGTATCGCGATCTTCATTTTTTGGCAGCAACGACAATTGCTGAAGGGTTAGTCGATTTAGGCATTTTGCAGGGTAACGTAGAAGATTTAGTCGAGAGAGATATTCATGCATTGTTTTTCCCGCATGGTGTTGGTCATTTACTCGGCTTGGATGTCCATGATATGGAAGATTTGGGAGATTTAGCGGGATATGAACCAGGAAGGACGAGAAGCGATCGCTTTGGGTTAGGATATCTGCGTTTGGATCGTCCTTTACGTCCTGGAATGTTGGTGACAATTGAACCTGGCTTTTATCAAGTTCCAGCAATTTTAAATAATCCGGAAGTCCGCACCGCGTATCAAGATGCTGTGAATTGGGAAAGATTAATGCAGTTTGCAGATGTACGCGGAATACGGATTGAAGATGATGTGCTAGTCACCGAAGCAGGAAGCGAAGTCTTGACCGCAGCGTTACCGACTAAAGCCGAGGATATTGAACAGTTAGTGCGCGGATAAGTTTAATAAGAAATTTCCTGGCGATCGCGGAAGAATTTCCCACTCATATCAAGTGACGCTTCGGTCGCTAACCAAATTGCGGTATCTGCACCTTGTTCGGGCGATCGCGGTGCATTTTCACCACCCATATCAGTTTTCACCCAACCAGGACACATTGCATAAACTGCGATTCCCTGCGATTGTAATGCTTCGGCAAGCATAATCGTTGCCCCATTTAATGCAAGTTTAGATAAACAATAACTAGGGACATCTGCGGATAAGCCATCCAGTTCGCCATAGCCACTCGAAACATTAATCACGCGGGCTTGAGTAGCTTTTTGTAATAGTGGGAGGAAAGCTTGCGTTACATGAATTGAACCAAAGGTATTAGTATCCATTGCTTGGTGCAGTATGCTACGTGACACATTGAGAATATTTACGCCTTGATCTTGATAGACTCCCGCATTGTTGACAAGAACATCCAAAGAGTCTATTTCTTGCTTTAATTGCTCTGCTGCACGGTGAATACTATCATCATCAGTGACATCAAGTTTGACAACACGCACAGTGGAGTTAGCTGGTAACTTTTGCGTCGCTGCTTTGGCTTTATCAAGCGAACGTGCTGCGATAATCACCTCAAAACCTGCTTGCAGTAATCCTTGACAAATTGCAAATCCAATGCCTTTATTACCTCCAGTAACAAGTGCCCGTTTTCCTTGAAATTCAGAATTCATAGCGATCGTATCTCATGCCTCTTAATACACCAATGCATTTTGTGTTTTTTTGTTTGCATAAACTTCCTACTCAGGGAGTAAGTTTTCATGACTAAATTTGAACTTTTACAAAAATTCCCGCCTCGCCCAATCAAATCAGAGACTGAACGACAAGTCTTTCAAGAAGTCATTGATAGTTTACTGGATAGTGAGATAATGCCAGAAGGACAAGATTATCTCAATGTACTAGGAGTTCTGGTTTATGAATATGAGAAAAAATCTTTATCAATTCCAGATTTAAGTGGTGTTGAGTTACTCAAAGCATTGATTGATGAATTTGATCTTAAACAAAAAGATCTTATTCTTATTTTTAAAACTGAAGTTATTGTATCGGAAATACTTAATGAAAAACGTAGCTTTACTGTAGAGCGTATTAAAAAATTAGCTGATTTCTTTCCTCAACCATCAATAATAGCACCACGTTCTAGCAAGTAACGCTTCATCTCAGTAGAAAGTCCTTTGACATTGTGCATTTGGGTGTTCTCTACTTGCACGTCATTGAATTCTACACGAGTTAAGTCTGCGTTGCTAAAGTCTGCATGACTCAAATCTGCATTACTGAGATCAGCTTGTTGCAGTAGTACACCCCTAAGATTAGCAGCATGAAGATTAGCATTTTGCAGATACGCACTGCACAAATTGGCATGACTTAGAATTGCCCTACTGAGGTTAGCACGAGGCATTAAACAGCGTAGATCGGCATTTTGTAAATCCGCACCTTGCAAGTTAGCATCGCGGAGATTTGCATTGCTAAGGTTAGCATCGGCTAAACAAGCATTAGATAAGTTAGCACGACTTAGATCAGCAAGTTTGAGATCGGCATTATCAAGAATCGCGTATGCTAAATTAGCAGAATTGAGATTCGCATAACTAAGATTGCAATGACTTAAATTAGCACCTTGCAGATTTGCTGCTTTGAAATTTGTATTACTGAGGTTAGTAGCACTTAAGTTGGCTTTGGCAAAATCTTCAATTGGATTTAAACCAAGCATGGTTGCAACTTTTGTAAAATCATTGGTGGTGGAGGAAGTTAACATTTCTTGCGCTAAAGCTAACTGCTGCTGGTGGTATTCACCTGCTTTAGTCGCATCATCAAGCGCTAAGTAAGCATTTCTTAAGTTTAATAGTGCATTAACTTGACCTTTGTTATCTGCTATTCGCTGCGCTAAGGCTAAATGCTGTTCAAAACACGCGATCGCTTCGGGTAAATTTCCCAAAGCTTGATACGCTGCACCCAAATTTCCTAAGGCTGCACCTTCGCGTTGCAAATCTTGATCTGTGCGATACAAATTTAATGCTTGTTGCCAAGATTGTAATGCTTCCTCAAACGCGTTTGTTTGATATTGGATAATTCCTTGTTTGAGTAATTGATTGGCAGCATTAGTCATGGGTTAATCTATTTGTTGTTAGTATTCACAGTTAGCCATTGCGGTTTGACGTGTTGCAGTGATGAAGGATTGAAAGATGCGGTGTTGTAAAGGATCGACACTACTGGAAAGTTCAGGATGCCATTGCACTGCGATCGCCCAAGGGTGATATTTGTGTTCTAGTGCTTCAATAACTCCATCCGTCGCCCATCCGGTGACGCGCCATTCTGAAGATACAGTACGTACAGCTTGATGATGCCAAGAGACGACATCAACTGTGGTTGTGCCAATGATTTCTTGGGCAAGACGACTCTCAGAGTTAAGATCGACACCGTGTTGAATCGATAGTAATTCTTCAGCGCGATGCGTTACTATCTCGCCGTATTCATCCGGAAGATGCGGAATCAATGTTCCGCCAGTTGCAACTGCAAGTACTTCTAAACCGCGACAAATACCGAGTATGGGAATATCAGAGGCTAAGGCGGCTTGGGCTAGGGCAATTTCGGCGCGATCGCGTTCCAAATCGATATTATAAATTGTCGGATGCATGACACCGTTGTACATTGCGGGATCAATATCTCCGCCACCAGAGAAGATGAAACCATCAATTCTTTGTAATATAATCTCGCTTGCTTCAGGTTCGCTTGGAGGAATCAGTACTGGAATTCCACCAGCGGCTTTAACAGCTGCTGCATACGAACTAGGTAAGCAATAACTACTCGTTTGAGCGTGACCCGAGGTCGTAATTCCAATAATCGGAGGCTGTATCATTTCCCAAGTTTAGCAGTTAACATACTGCTCAACCTCCCAGCTTGTCACTTGCGCGTTGTAACTATTCCACTCGTGATATTTGAAATCGAGAAAGGTTTTGGCAGCTTGTTCTCCTAAGGTTTGCATTAATAAGGAATCTTTTTCTAAGCATTGCAGTGCTTCGAGTAAACTCGTTGGCAGAGTTGGTAAATCAGAAAATTCTAAACCCCGCACAAACATATTTTCATCCAAGCGTTTCCCTATTGCAAGATGTTTTGCCATTCCTTCCATCCCTGCTGCTAAGATTCCCGCTAAAGCAAGATAAAGGTTTGCTGCACCATCGACAAGACGACACTCAAAGCGCCCGCCTTCGGGAATGCGGATCATGTGCGTGCGATTGTTTCCACCATAGGAAATGTAACGAGGACTCCAAGTGCTACCGGATGCAGTTGTCGTCGCACCAATACGGCGATACGAGTTAATTGTCGGGCTACAGAGTGCAGCCAATCCACGACCATGTGCTAGAACACCCGCAAGAAATTCATACGCTATATTTGATAGTCCCATTTCTTCGGTGGTCTCTGCAAAAATATTTTGACCGTCATTCCATAAACTCATGTGGATATGTGCGCCATTTCCGGTAAGCTGGCTGAAGGGTTTGGGCATGAATGTGGCAGTTAAACCGCGTTGTTCTGCTAGAGTTTTCACCATGTATTTGAAAAAGACATGGCGATCGCACGTTGTCAAAGCATCAGTAAACGTCCAATTAATTTCAAATTGACCATTGGCATCTTCATGATCACACTGATACGGTTCCCAGCCTAATTCTTCCATGTATCCCACGAGTGTGGAAATTAATTCAAATTGCCGCATCAAGTTCAACTGATCATAGCAAGGGCGTGCAGCAGTATCTTGAGGATCAGCGATTTGATAACCTTGTTCGCTCTTTTTGAGTAAGAAAAATTCAGCCTCTACTCCAGTTTTGTAGCTGTAACCCAAATTTTCGCACTGTTGTAGTATTTTCTTAAAAATAACGCGCGGCGATGCAGCAAACGGTTCGCCATCTAAATACACGTCACTTGCTAACCAACCAACATTCGGTTGCCACGGTAGCACAATCAACGAACTTGGATCGGGTACAGCAGCAATATCATGTGCATCAGGTCCCAAACCTAGATTACTGGCAAACGGCGCAAAGCAAGCTCCATCATTTTCTACTGCTGTAATTTTCGCGGCGGGAACGAGTTTAGCACGGGTTCCTCCCAACAAGTCAGTATAAGATACAAGAAAAAAATCGAGTTGCAATTCTTTGGCTAACTCGGCTAGGGCTTTGCCTCGTGTCAAGGTTGTCGTCACTGCCGTACTCCCAATTGCTCTGTCTCCGAGTAAACCAAACTTGTTATAACAGATTTGTAGCAGATAATACTGTCTTACTTTAAGATCTCTGTGAATAAAAGCAGGGGGGCAGAGGAGAAATCTATTCAAATTTACTATGTGTGGTAGCTTTGATGGTGTTCTTGGCAAGTTATGTACGCTAGCTACGTGGCAATCCAGAAATTCATGGTTTGTGATGTTAAAAGCTTACAACTTGGCTAGAACTGGTGTTGCTAATGCATCTTTGCAATAGTTAGCTAAAAAAGGAGTGCGATCGCCATTTTTTGTCCACAATATTGGAAAGAAACTCTCATCCATTGTTGTCTCATCCACGCGCTGATAACGCCCATAAATATATCCTGCACCTGTAGGACGAAACTTCGCTTCTGATGACAGTGTATGCACTCCCAAACTGCGACGCACTTTATCAAGTCTGGTATTTTTCCCCGAACCATGCCACACGTTACCATGATGAAAAACGCAGCCTCCCGCAGGAATTTCTACCTGCACAATTTCAGGATTGCTAATATTCATTTCTGCCGCAGCTTGTAACATTTGAGCGCGATACCCTTGAGTAGGTGCATGAAATTCTGCCACACTATCTAGCAAGCGCCACTTATGCGATCCTCTGACATACTCGATTGTACCAGCATCAGCGCTAGTATCATCTAAGGCAATCCAACACGTAATTATCTCCGGCGGATCGATGTATTTAATGTACGTCGCATCTTGATGTAGCGCTACCTCTTTACCGCCAGAAGGTTTCCACCATAAGCTATCTTGTCCAATTCTCGCGCCTGTCCATCCTGCCAAAGTTGCACTCAACCGCCCAATCTCTGCGGATAAAACCACACTTGCAATTGTGAGGTCACTTTTCCAAACATTACACATTTCTCTAGTAACATCAGGCAAGCTCAACCCAGGACGCCAATACCATTCATCAGGATAAATCCCTGTTTCAAACTCCCCAGAAAATAATGGTTCAATTCTTTCAATTAACCGCCCTACTAAATCAGCATTAATTAAGCGAGGAATAACTAAAAAACCATCATGATTAAATTTATCTATCTCTTTTGTAGTTAATTTTATCATATCGCTCGACATAAAGTATTATTTTAAATATTGCTGATACAACTTGTTATAATAACAATATGTAATAGATAAATTGTAGTTTTTAATACAGTTGTATACTTTGATATACTGAATTTATTTTAATAAATGAGATTACTTAAATTTTTCATAGTAATCATCTGACCATAACTATTAATCAATGAATTTAAAAACAGTCAAGCCTGGCTATTTAACTATTGCTGCGAGTAACTTTGATGCTCGTCCAATGACTTACCTTGAAGGAGAAACACGTTTAGGATACGAGCCAGACGTTGCACGGGCAGTATGTGCAAAACTTGGGTTTGAACCAGTGTGGTTTAATGTACCGTGGGTCGATTTTTATCCAACTTTAGCAGCAAAACAGTGTGATGTTGTTTGGTTCAATCAAGCAATTACCGAAGAACGCCGCACCCGTGCCAATTTTACGCAGCCCTATGGTGTATTTGATGAAGCCGTACTGGTTCAAACAAAAAGAAATATCTACTCTGCTGCTGATTTAGTAGGATTGCGTGTAGGAGGATTGGCGACAAGTACCAATTTGCAACTAGCCGAAAGTTTTGGTGATGTCGAGATTGTACCTTTTCCTGGTAATGATCATGTGTTACCCGAAATGCTAGAAGCGTTACGTAGGGGTGATATTGATGCACTGGTGGATGATGAATTAGTGTTAATTGCAGCTGCAAAGATAGATCCAAACTTGCGAATTGCGTTTACTGTACCAACACAAATTCCATTTGGTATAGCAGTACATCAAGATAATTTAGACTTGTTGCGATCGCTCGATGATGCGCTTACAGCATTGATTCAAGAAGGTAAACTCGCTGAACTTTGGCATTGCTCGATTCCCGAAAAAGAATTTCCCATACAATTATTGAGTAGATACCAATGCACTAACGGCGATCGCGATGAATCGTACCGCAAATCAACTTAGCCTCCAAGAGTTTCTGGATTTGCCAGACAGCAACGACCACTATGAGTTGGTGGAGGGACAGCTTAGACCTAAAATGTCGCCCAAATATAAACATTCGACATTACAACTGCGGTTGTCAATAGCGTTAAACCAATGGTGCGAGCAACAAAAGTACGGTAGAGTTCGTCCCGAATGGGGTGTAATTTTACAACGACAACAAAAAGATTGGGTTCCTGTCCCTGATCTGATTTATGTGTCCTACGAACGGCTACCTCAAGCGTGGAATGAAGATGAACCTTGTCCTGTTGTACCAGAGTTAGTTATCGAAATTATTTCTCCTGGTCAAACCTTTGGGGAAATGACCGAGAAAGCAACCGATTATCTACTTGCTGGTGTAGATCAAGTTTGGGTGGTAGATACCAAAGCGCAATCAGTTACAATTTTCGAGCGTGATTCTTTACCGCAGACGATTCGGAGTAATGGTTCAATTAGTAATTCTCTACTACCAGGTTTTGTCTTAAATGTTTCTGATTTGTTTGATATAGTTTGAGGAGGGTCATTATCAGTACCATTTTGCATTATTCAGTAGAAATCCAAAGCATTTGAGTCTTTATTAATAGACTATTTATCTCCCCAATAGAGTAGGAAGCGATATAGACGTGCTGGTAGAGTTTTCAGAGACACCAAGCCTATTGAAATTTATCAATTTAGAAAACTATCTCAGCGATAATCTAGGCATTAACAGTTGATCTGGTGCATAAGTCTGGACTAAAGCCTCGCATTGATCAGCAGATTTTGGCAGAGGTAGTTTACCTGTGACCAAATGGCAAGTTGAAGACTACTTGCAGGATATTTTGGATGCGGTTGCTGCAATCAAGCAATTTACAGCAGATATTGAGAAAGTTTTAGAGGACTTTAAAAGATAAAGATAAAGTACTTAGTTATCTTAAGGGAAAGGCTACGCAAACTACTATGTATCTCTCGTAAAGCAAGCCTACAAGCTACTGCACGAAGAAGCCCTAATAAACTTGATCGTTAGATTACTTTGATCGAGTGAAAGTATCTCTAGATACAGCCTTGTTATAACAAGATTGCTTTACTACAAAAAAGCGTATCAGGAGTCATGGCAGTGACTGGCACACTCACCCGTGTTGAAGCACTAACCGATTTGGAAGCTTATGTTGATGCTGAAGGTCGTGCGGAACTGGTAAAGCAAGTACGGGCGAAAATTAATGAATTAGGAATTCAGTATGTCTATTATCAATTTGTCTCGGTCACAGGTCGTATTGTTGGTAAAGGTGTCCCTGCGGAACATTGGGAAGCGATCGCCCAAAATGGTTTTCAGTTAGTTTACGGTGCAACTGCCAATTTATCTCTCGATCGCCACCGCAATTACATTGGTTATGGTCCCGAAGCTTCAGAACTTGTTGCCATTCCTGATCCGGAAACGTTTTGTCAATTACCGTGGGATAAGCGTGTCGCACGAGTTTTTTGTACGTGTTTCCGTAACCGCGAAGAACCAAGCGATCCTGGTGCGTATTTAACGTCAGATTGTCGCGGAAATTTACGCCGCATTCACGCCGAGTTTCAACAAGAACACGATGGACTGCATCTGCCACATGGTTGCGAACCGGAAATGATGTGGTTGAAAAAAGGTACTGATGGGAAACCTGATGGTGGTGTTACGAAATCAAATTGCTACCATATTGACCAGTTTGAAGAATTGCGCCCCGTGTTCTTGAAGGTCATAGAATATAGTCAGGCGATGGGGTTGGATATGATTCAGGGCGATCATGAAGATGCACCAGGGCAATTAGAACTTAATTTTATGTTTGATGATGCCTTGAGAACGTGCGATCGCCTTACAACATATCGTCAAATCTGCGCTCAAGTAGCAAGAGAACATAATCTCATTGCTTGCTTTATGACGAAACCTTTTATGGGCGTTTCCGCTTCTGGTTGCCATCACAATTTATCTTTATGGCGTGGTGGAGACGCAATTGTTAAAGACTTTGGTAATGAAACACTACCAGGAATGCCAGGAACTTTTCAATATTACAAAGGTGGGGAAACACTTTTTTACCCTCAGAATCGTCGAAACCTGGTCGATCGGTTTAAATTGCATTGGTGGTGTCATAGAACATTTAGGGGCTTTAACTGGGATCGGTTGTTCTACGGTAAATTCTTACAGGCGGTTGTGGGATACTGGATTGTGGGCACCTGTCTATGCAGATTGGGGCTATCAAAACCGCACGTGTGGGTTGCGAGTTTCTGCACCAGGAAGATTTGAGTATCGCGCGGTGGATTCAATGGTGAATCCCTATTTAATGGCGGCTGGGTTGTTGAAGGCTTTTGATGATGGTATCAAACGCAACCTCGATCCAGGAGAACCCGAACATCGCAATTTGTACGAAGCGATGGAAGCTGGTAAGCAAGTGAAGAAGTTACCGATGTGTTTGGGTGAAGCTTTAGATCGTTTAGCGACGGATGAGGTGATTAAATCTGCGTTACCTGGAGAGATGTATCATGTTTACACTTGGTATAAGTGCGACGAGTGGGAGCGATTTTTATCTCAAACTTTGCTCTCATCCCCATACTCCGCTACACTGCGTATGGGGATGAGAGCAAAGCCAAAAATCTGCGGCACTTAGCTAATTGACCGCGGAAGGCGGTGAACGCTTTTCCCCGGAGTTAAACTCCGGTGTACCGTTCACTTGAATTGGATAAGTATTGTATAGTAAGCGCTATGGGAAATAAAGCTTACAAATTTCGATTGTATCCAAATAAAGAGCAATCCGCATTTTTGGCAAAATGTTTTGGTTGCTCTAGATTTGTGTATAACCATTTTTTAAGGTTGACAATAGATGTATACGCCGAGTCTAAAAAATCTCTGCGTTACAAAGAATGGGCGAAGCTTTTAACAGGTTTAAAGTCAGAATTTGAATGGCTTAAAGAAGTTAATTCTCAGGCATTGCAACAGACTCTTAAGGATTTAGAGTCAGCATTTGTGAGATTTTTTAAAAAGTTAGGAGGATTCCCAAACTTCAAAAAGAAAAGTAATCGACAATCTTTCAGAGTACCACAACACTTTTCGATAGATACTCGTGGGTTTCTGAAACTCCCTAAAATGACACCTATCAAAATGGTCATTCATAGGGAAATACTAGGAACACCAAAAAATGTCACCATATCTAAGACACCATCTGGTAAATATTACGCATCAATAGTAACTGAGCAAGACCTTCCTCATGCACCTTTGAATGGTGACAAGATTGGTTTGGATTTAGGACTCAAGGAGTTTGCAATTACGTCAAAGGGCGAGAAGTTTGAAAACCCTAGATATTTTCAGAAGTCTTTACGCCGACTCAAAATCAGACAAAGGAGGCTAACCAGAAAAGCTTCATGTTCTAACAACCGGAACAAAGTTAGATTGGTTGTAGCTAAAATTCACGAAAAAGTGGCTAATCAACGGCAAGATTACCAACACAAAATTAGTTTGAAACTGGTATCCGAGAACCAAAGAATATCAGCAGAAAGTCTCAACATCAAAGGGATGGTAAACAACCGTAAATTAGCCAAACAGATAAATGATGTATCGTGGGGCAATTTCCTCACTATGTTGGAATATAAAGGGGATATCTACGGTTGTGAAGTTCACTATGTAGATAGATTTTTCCCTAGTTCTAAGAGATGTTCCAACTGCGGGTACATCAAGCAAGACTTAACACTTGCTATTCGTGAGTGGGAGTGTCCAGAATGCAAAAGTTTTTGGGACAGAGACATTAATGCTGCCCTGAATCTGATGCTGTTCTCTGAGTCAAAAATACCCTTGGAAGAAGGGAAATCTACGCCTGATCAGCTAGTTGCAAGACTAGGGATGAATCGGGATACTGGTTCAGGACAGGAAGCCACAGGTTCCGCTACGCTGCACCTGTGGTACTTCACCTACAGTTAGTAACTGGGATGTGGAAAATTATCTCGATTGTTTGCCATAGTAACAGAAATTAGCCTGAATATTCTTCAAGTTTTACGTATACTTCCGTTGGATGCGATCGCGCATACGAAATATCCCATTGCCGAAAGCCTAAACTCTGATAAAGCTTTGCAGCTACATCATTCTCTTTTCGATAACTAGTCGCAATGATTTCAACATATCGTATATCCAGCCGCTTATCAGCTTTGTCATACAGCTACAAACTGCTCTAAGTCATGATATTGCCCTTCCCAAAAGCCATATTGTATCCATTTACCCTGATGGAAGCCTAATTTTTGCAACAATTTTTTAGAAGCTATATTCTCTAACATGACCTCTGCAATAACATACTGTATTCCTATGGTTTCAAATCCATATTGCAGAATGGCACTTAAAGCTTCACTCATAATGTGAGTACAAATAATTGTTCCCCTGCACCTCTGTTCCTGTTGCCTATTTGTATTAACCTTGAAGTGAAACGGTATAAGGCTATATCAGAGGGAGAAGTATTAGGTGAAACCTCTTTATTTACCCTTTGCGGATGGACAATGGCGGATGGCAATGGGGCTAAAGCCTTTACAGTTGCAACACTGGATTGAGATTGATGAGGATTTTGCTGACGAATTGAATTACAAAGACAAACTACTCAAAGAGCGTCATTCAGAAGTTTTCGGTAGTCTGCCAGAAAGTGAAGCAGCACAACAAGAAGTCTTGCAATTACTGTTAGAGCATTTGTTGCAGTACTTTCCAGATTATTATCAACAGCAAGATAACTGCGTAGTTAATAAGATTACCGGACAAGTTTGGCATCTGAATGATTTTGCGGCAAATCCGCTTGATTTAGCAGGGCGTTTAGTGCAAGAAGATTTATGTTTAATGCAACTTAAACATGAATACGTACTGACTGCAGGTTCAGTATGTTTTCCGGCGCGGTGGCGCTTGTCGGAAAAGTTAGGGCGTCCTTTGGTGCAAATTCACGATCCGGTTCCAGGTTACGCCCAGAAGCTAGAGCAATCTGTAAATAAGTATTTTCATCACTTGAAACCGGAATGTCCTGGGTATCGCCTAAATTGGGGTATTGTTGATTCTCCAGAATTGTGTCTGACTCAACGCCATAGCACTGAAGCCTTTGGTACAGACATTACTGCTGACAATGCTGGGGAGAAACTTTGGTTAAGAGTCGAGCGTCAAACACTGCGACGCTTACCTGTAAGTGATGGTATCTTATTTACAATTCGTACTTACGTGTATTCTTTGCAGAAACTCGCAAGCGATCCGGCGATCGCATCTCAACTAGCAACAGTTGTTCAGCAAATTCCCCCCGAAGTGCAGATCTATAAAAATATTTTTCCTATTCAGACAGCACTTTTAGCCTATTTACAGCGAGTTAGAGCTTGATTCAGCCCTCAGTATGATGAGAATTTCATCAAATGCAATATTAACTAAGTGATATCGCTATCTGGATAAAGAGGTAATAAATATTACTCAAAGGCTTTAACTATAGTAATTAGCTATTAGCTTTTATTGAGCTAAGTGTTTTATTACTTATTATCTAATTTCATATAAGATGCGATCGCGTTTTTTTGTACTTAATCAGGGTGAGCTTATGTTGAAGTATGCTTTTGTTGCAACCAGATTCACGCTCTTAACAATTGGGAGTATTGAAGTGGTACAAGCAGTTCAACCTTCAGAAGCGAATGTGGTTGTAACTCCATACCTTACTGAATCCCCAATTGCTCAAACCTTTGAACCTTTGACTGGTGATACTAACGGTCGTTCTCGGTTCTCTATAGGTGTCAGTGGTAACGTCGGTATCACGGGGGATACAGCTATGGGAGAAAGTAGTGTGTCGATTAATAGTAGAATTGGCTTGACAGATTCGCTGTCGGTGCGCCCTTCTGTAGGTTTGACCTCCGATCCTAGTATTACTGTTCCTTTAACGCTTGATTTTCCAACAGGAGCAGACACTGATATTGGAGATAGTCTAACTCCTTATATTGGCGGTGGTGTTGTGGTTACTACAGGGGATAATGGACAGGTTGCTCCTATGGCAACGGTGGGTTTAGATGTACCAATTGCGGATGCTATAGGCGCAAGTATTAGCGTCGATGCTGGCTTTTTAGATACAACACAAGTGGGAGCCTCTGTAGGACTCAGCTACTCTTTCTGAGGATCTATTTGGATTGAGGCGATCGCCTATGATGCATGAGGAAAAGTAGGTTAATCGAGCAAATACGATTAATTTTTTGATTGTTTGTCAAAATATATGCCTATGCGTCAAATATCATAGTGATTGACGCTGGCTGAAATGATTTAAAAGGTTAGATTAACCCACATCTTTCCGCAAAAGTGGAATGGCTCAATAACCAAAAAAGATGAATAGTTTGACATTAGAAGTTTTGCACGGTGAGCTAGGCTATCTGGGCACATTTGCTCAGCAGACTATGGTTGAGGCGTTTATTCCTCACGGACACTGCTATCTTTGGAAGCCAGAATTAGTAGGGCTACATATCGTCTCAGACTCGCTCATTGCGCTTGCTTACTACTCAATTCCCCTGACGCTAATTTACTTTGTGCGACAGCGGAAAGATTTGCCCTTTAACTGGATCTTTCTTTTATTTGGTGCTTTTATTGTGGCATGCGGTACAACTCACTTAATGGAAATCTGGACGCTATGGCATCCTAATTACTGGTTATCAGGAACACTTAAACTCGTAACAGCAGTTGTTTCAGTTTATACTGCTGTACTGCTTGTGCCACTAGTACCACAGGCTTTAGCCTTGCCAAGTCCAGCCCAGCTTGAGGCGGCTAACTTAGAGTTACGCAATCAAATTACTGAACGCGAACGGGCGGAAGAACAGATTCGGACTTTAAATATGGAACTCGAACAACGAGTGAGCGATCGCACTGCTCAGTTAGAAGCTGCTAACAAGTTGAAAGATGAGTTACTCGTACGCGAACAAGAAGCCCGCGCTAGTGCGGAAGCAGCAAATCGCACCAAAGATGAGTTTCTGTCGATGCTTTCGCATGAATTGCGTACCCCACTCAATGCCATGTTAGGATGGTCGCAACTTCTTCGCAGCCAGAAGTTAAACGAAGCAACGCGATCGCGGGCGCTGGAAGCGATCGAGCGTAACGCTAGAGGTCAAGCAAATTTGATTGAAGATCTGCTGGATATTTCGCGGATCATTACTGGGAAACTGCGCTTGCACGTTCGTCCGATTGAGCTGATTCCAGTGATTGAGGCAGCAATTGATACCGTGCGTCCTGCGGCTGATGCCAAGCAAGTGCGGATTCAAAGTGTGCTCGATCCATTGGCGGGTCCAGTTTCAGGAGATTCGGATCGCTTACAGCAGGTAGTTTGGAATTTATTATCGAATGCCATTAAGTTTACGCCAAAGGGCGGGCGAGTGCAAGTGCGTCTAGAGCGGGTTAACTCGCACATTGAAATTATTGTCAGCGATACAGGACAGGGTATTACTCCTGACTTTTTACCGTATATTTTTGAGCGCTTTCGTCAGGCTGATAGTACGCATACGCGATCGCATGGTGGCTTGGGTTTGGGATTAGCAATTGTCCGTCACTTAGTAGAATTGCATGGCGGAAATGTGCAAGCACAAAGCCCAGGAGAAGGACAGGGGTCAACTTTTATCGTTCAGTTACCACTTACAGTCGTGTTAAACACTAATGAATCAGAACGCGTACATCCGACTGTGGGCGGCGAAGTTTCGTTTGATCACGCTCCAACACTCAGCGGTTTAACAATTTTAGTCGTTGATGATGAGATAGATGCCCGCGAGTTACTTTCAACAGTACTCCAGGAGTGTGGTGCTGTAGTGAGTGCAGTAGCGTCGGTTGCAGATGCGATCGCCGCGATTGAACAGTTTCAACCAGATATTTTAGTCACCGATATTGGTATGCCAGGGGAAGATGGTTATAGTCTGATTCGCCGCATTAGAGCAAGGGAAGCAAAACATGGCGGAAGAATTCCTGCTGTCGCTTTGACAGCCTACGCCAGAGTCGAAGATCGCACCCGCGCTCTAGCAGCAGGATTCCAAATGCATATTGCCAAACCTGTCAATCCTACCGAGTTAGTTGCTGTGATTGCCAACCTTGCAGGATGGACAGGAAAAGCTCTGCTAACTGAATAATTAGTAATTAATTTGGAGTATCAACTACAAGTTACGAATTAGTAATGACGAATTAATTTAGTTTATAAAAGCGCCATACGAAAACTCCGGCGGCGATCGCCACACCAATCGATTGTCCTAACCATAAACCAGTACCACCTAAACCAAAGTGAAATCCGAGCAAGTAGCCACTCGTTAAGCCAACGACCCAGAACGTGCAAAAGCTGATTAACATTGGTACGCGAGTATCTTTGAGTCCATAGAGTGCGCCGGATGCAGTTTTTTGTACGCTGTCTAAGATTTGTGCAACAGCCGCAATGATAAGCATTGGCATGACTAGCTTTAATACTGAGGCATTTTCCGCAGCGCGGACATCGATATATAGCCCAATGACTTGTTGAGGAAATACCAGCAGGGCGATCGCCATAATTGTCATAAAGACAACTCCACTCGTTATCCCCACATAACCCGCCTGACGTACAGCCGCGTAATTTTGCTGTCCACTCCACTGCCCGACGCGGATTGTTGTGGCAAAGGACATTCCCAGTGGTACCATGAAAATCACGATAATTGTCTGCAAAACAATTTGATGCGCGGCAAGTACCTCTGTTCCTAATGCTCCCATCAGATAAGTGACAACTGTAAATAGTCCGGTTTCTAAAGCAGCAGATACCCCGATTGGCGCACCAACGAATACTAATTCTCGAAAGATTGGCAATTTTAACTGATGTAAATTCTTAAACAGGCGGTAAGATTTTAGTTCTTTGTGTCGAAGTATGTAGATGACAAGCGATAAAAACATTCCCCAAAGGGACACAATACTTGCCCAAGCCAGCCCTCGCAGCCCTAGTGTTGGAAACCCCAATTTACCAAACCCTAGGACATAGTTACCTGCAATATTAAACAGCGTACCGCCAATAACAATCACCATGACTGGACGTGCGTGAGAAAGCCCAGAGACAACACTGCGTAACGTTGCAAACGCTAAAGCAGGGAATAAGCCCCAAAGCATGATGTCTATATATGTCTTGGCTAACGCTACAGTTGTTGCTTGTTGTCCAAACTGACGCATGAGCGTATCGATGTTTGCTAAGAAGAGCATCACAGGAATTGCAAGTATCAGTGAAAGCCATAACCCTTGACGCGCAACTTGTTGAACTCGTGCTTTGCAGCCTGCACCGTAAGCCTCAGCCACGAAAGGACTAACTCCGATGACAACTCCACCAGCAGTGTTTAGGAGTGCGGTGAAGGTGATTGCAGCCAATCCTCCTGCTGCTAAGGTCTCTTGCCCCAACCTACCCATAATGATAGTATCTGCAAAACCTGTTGCAGATTGGGCAACTTGGGCGCTGGCTAAGGGAATTGCCAGTCGGAGAAACTCTCTAAATTCAGTACGAATTGATGGTTGCATAGGAATATACCATGCATATTGCATGATACTGAAAACTGCCACGATTAGCTTGAATCTAAATTGTCGATTGTTGACAATTTACAATTATGACATATAAAATGTTTGTGATTCTTGCTGAATATCGATATGAAGAGGCGATCGCAACTTACAATTGTTCATCGCAGTCTTGAAGTACAAGCTGCGGATGCGATTCGTAAAGAAATTCTCAGTGGTATCCTTCCGCCAGGTTCGCGGTTGTTAGAAATTGAGTTATCTGAACGATTAAATTTAAGTCGCGGTACAATTCGCTCTGCATTACAACAGTTAACATACGAAGGTTTAGTTGAGCAATTTCCGTATCGTGGTTGTGCAGTTTCAGGACTAAGTTCGCGCGATGCTTGGGAACTCTACACACTACGCAATGCCTTAGAAGGCTTAGCTGCAAAACTGCTTGCAGAGTCAATTACGCCTACTAAGACTAAGATTTTGAATACTAAACTACAGCAATTAGTCAAGGCTGCAAAACTAGGCAAATGGCAACAATTAGCAAACACAGACTTTGCATTACATAAAACTATTATCGAACTTTCAGAACACCAACGCTTGCAGCAACAATACAAAATTGTTGAACAGCAAATTAGATTGTATATCGTATCTTGCAATGCGATTCATCCAGATTTAAATGAAATTCGATTGCAACACGAAAGTTTAGTTGATGCCATTTGTTCAGGTAATGCTGAAGTTGCAGAACAAATTGCTCAAGAACACAATGGTGATGGTCAAGCATTAATAGCACATTTAAAAGCCTTGGAACAGAAAAATGATTAATTTTAATGATTATCAAGCTTTAACTTTTGATTGCTACGGTACTTTAATCGATTGGGAAAGTGGTATTTTAGACGCAATGAAGCCTATTTTAGCGGCTCATGATGTTAAGGTTGATGACCGTGAAGTTATTAATTATTATGCTGAAGTTGAGCCAACAATTCAGCAAGTAGGTTATCTTAAATATCGAGAAGTTTTGCAAAAAGGTGTACAAAAGTTTGGCGATCGCTTTGGTTTTACACCAACGGCAACTGAAATAGAATCGCTTCCAGAATCGCTCCAAAATTGGCAACCTTTTCCTGACACAGTAGAGGCACTTCAGTTTCTTAAACAGAAGTATAAGTTAGTTATTATTTCTAACATAGATGACGATCTCTTTGCAGCGACTGCAAAGCATTTAAAAGTTGAATTTGATGAGATTATTACAGCTGAACAAGCAAAAAGCTACAAACCATCATTAAATAACTTCAAGCTGGCGTTTTCGAGAATCGGCATACCGCAAGAGCAAATATTACACGTTGCTGCAAGTCTATATCACGATATCATTCCAGCGCGATCGCTCGGATTAACAACCGTATGGGTAAATCGCAACGCCGAAACTAGCAGTAATTTACCAAATTTAGAAGTACCAGACTTGCGATCGCTTGTGTCCTTAATTGATATTTAGCGTAAACAACATACTTTACTATTACCCTGTTTCCCGTTCCCTGAAAACAGAACTTATTGCATTTTACTAAAAGTTATTATTCGCAAAGCTGTTCGAGAATGTCCAGATGACGCCGAGCAAAAGCACCGAAGATCGCTATTAAGTTTGCCTTTTCCCTTTTCCCTTTAATCTACATAGTGCCACGCAGTCTAATTGTGGGACTGTGTTATCAATACTCTACAAATTGGGAAAGCTAACAGAAGGCGGAAGCTTTTTTGCCTGGTTACTTTCATAGGATGAGATGAACTCTCAATCTTATAGAACTATGTCGCGTCATCTAGAAAGGCTGTTACAGATCGATCACCTATTGCGCTCAAGTTGCGGTCAAACTAGCATCAGCTTGGCTCAGGCTCTAGAAGTAAGCGATCGCACGATTCGAGACGATCTAGCATTTTTGCGCGATCGCTATCATGCACCCTTAGAGTATCGCAAAAAAACAGGTTGGCATTATACAAATCTGGCATGGCGACTACCGAGTATTTCTTTGAGTAAAGGAGAACTGTTTGCGCTGACATTAGGAGCAAGAATGCTAGAAGCTTATGCAGGTTCGGCGTATGAACAGGAATTGAGATCGTCAATTGAACGCTTATCCGAGCGATTACCAGAGCAAACTTGGATTGACTTACAGCAGCTAGCCGACGAACGAATTATCTTTCGTGCGGGGGCGCAAATGGTCAATCTCAATCCCCAGATTTGGCAGCAACTATTAGAAGCTTGTCGCACGTCAAAGCGAGTGTGGATTCGCTATTATGCAGCGACTCGACTTGAAGAATCCGAGCGAGTCATCGATCCTTATCTACTTCACATTTACCGCGCTACTAACCCTTATGTGATTGGTTTTTGTCACAAACGCCAAGAAATTCGCTGGTTTCGCATTGATCGGATTCAGGAATTGCGGCTACTCGATGAAACCTTTGAGCGCAAGTCTAATTTCGATCCTAAAACTTATTTGCAGAAGATTTTTCAGCATGAGGTTGGGGGAAATCCAGTCTCTGTAGCTATTTGGTTTGACGCATCAGCGGCTCCTTTTATTCGCGAACGTCGCTGGCACATTACTCAAGAAATTGAGGAACACCCCGATGGATCATTAACTTTGCATTTGACAACTTCAGGATTAAATGACCTGAAACGTTGGGTGTTGGGTTATGGCAAGGGTGCAGTAGTGAAAGCGCCAACTGAGTTGGTGGAATTGGTGAAAGCAGAGGTTGAGGGGATGAGGAGAAATTATCACTTTTTAACCACTAAAGAAGGAGTAAACTTGTGAATTTTGTGGAAGTTCAATTTTCCTTACGAGGGCAAACCTTACCTGCGGATCATGGCTACGCTCTTTACTCGGCATTGAAACATCTGTGCCAACAGAATCAAGATTGTTTGTTAGGTAACGATTTACCTTCAGAAGTTTTGCTCTGTAGCATACCAGGCATTCCAGATCACAGTGGAATCATTTATTTAAATAAAGCTTCTCGGTTTCGATTGCGATGTCCGACTCAACAAGCACAACATTGGTATCGCTTGCTGCAAAATCAAGTTTTAGATATTCGCGGACATCTCATTCGACTGATTCAGCCCCGCATAACCTTACCTCAAAGCAGCAAAGTGCTCAAAGCTAGATTGGTGACGTTTCGTTTAGAACAATGGAATAGTCAAGACGCACCGTTTTATTTTCTGGAATCTTGTCAGAAAGCCCTTACCAGAATGGAGGTCAATGCCCAAGCATTTATTGATAGCAATTTTGAGGGAGATTTAGCTTTACGGGCGCTCAAGATCAGAGAGAAAAATGTTTTGGGTTACGGCGTGATTATTGATGGATTAAACGCAACTGATTCGCTGAAAGTTCAATTTTTAGGTTTAGGAGGACGCAAACACTTTGGCTGTGGTTGGTTTTATCCCGCTCAGGAGGAAACGCATGCAGCCTAAATTAGTGCCAGATATTCTACTAGCCAAGTCTTTTAAAGCAGGTGCTTGGAGAGGTTCTTATGGACTTGTAGGACATACCGCAGATGTGGTTAATGCTGTTAGCACGTTAGTTGATACTTTGGGCGATCGCTTAATTGAACAGTTCGGACTTGAGTGCAGTTTATCTGAACTTAGGGCAACAGCTCGTCTTAGTGCTTACATCCACGACTGGGGGAAAGCCAACGAGCATTTTCAAGGAGTTGTTCGTGCCAAAATGCCGAATGCTTCTCCAAAGCGATATTTACCTGATAGTCCTCAAATGATTCGGCATGAAGTGGCTTCAGTGCTTTTAGCTTGGGAGTTTCGAGAATGGTTAGAACAAGGTGAAGGAGATTTTTTAACGGCATTAGCAGCCGCTGGAGGACATCACCTCAAACTAGGAGGTAGAGGCGGAAAATGCACTGATGAATTCGGAGAAATCCGTCGAAGTGGCGACGATCGCCTTCATTTATACGTTCTCGATGTTATTGATGGAAAAATTCAATATAATCCTCATTTCCGTCAATTGCTGAAATATGGAATCACAGCTTTGGAGTTGCCTGCAACAATTAAACTTGCTCGGAAACCTTCGACTACGTGGTCAGTAAGCCAGATTAAAGAAAAACAATTTGAGATTCAAGATTTCTTAACAGATAAATGGCAAGCAGATCCAGCGTGGGTGGCTGTCATCAAAGCTCTTTTAATTGCTGGTGATGCAGCAGGTTCTGCGATTCCTAACACGAGGTTGTCGATTCACAAATGGATTGCTGAACAAATCCAATGCACCCTCGATGGAAATAAACTCCAACGAGTTATCGATGCGCGACTTGATGGTAAAGAATTGCGACCTTTTCAAATTCAGTTAGCTCAAAGTTCAGCACGAGTCACTTTAGCGAGAGCCGGCTGTGGAACAGGAAAAACGTTAGGAGCATACAAATGGGGACAGTCGAAGGCAATTGGTAGAAAAATGATTTTTTGCTACCCCACTACAGGAACTAGCACCGAAGGGTTTCTTGACTATGTTCATCATCAAGTTGATTCAGTTCTGCTTCATTCTCGTGCTGATGTGGATTTAGAAATGGCGGCTACAGGCGAAGAAGAGGAAGTTGGAGAAACGCATAATGAAGCAATTCTCAAATTAGAATCCTTTAAAGCTTGGGGCAAAGAAGCTATCGTTTGTACGGTTGATACAGTCCTCGGACTGCTGCAATGCAATCGGAAATCGATTTATTGTTTTCCGGCGATCGCCCAAGCAGCTTTTGTATTCGACGAGGTTCATTGTTACGACGACCGCTTGTTTGGTGCTTTGTTGCGGTTTTTAGAAGTTGTTAAAGCTCCTATTTTACTGATGTCTGCGTCTTTCTTGCCTTGGCAAAAGGAGGCGATCGCAGCAGCAGTCAGCGAACCGATTGAAATTATCTCTGGTCCTGTAGAGTTAGAACAACAGCCTCGCTATCGTTTTCATTACGTTGAAAAAACTCTTGATTGGGAAAGAGTTGAACGAGAACTACAAACAGGAGGAAAGGTGCTATGGGTGTGTAATCAGGTTAATACCGCTATTTCGGTTTACCAAGAAGCCAAAGCTAAAGGATTCAACACTCTTCTTTATCACAGTCGCTATTGCTATCAAGATCGGTTACGACATCACCGCGATGTTGTCGATGCGTTTAAACCCGAACAAAAGAAGCCCGTATTGGCGATCGCAACTCAAGTCGCAGAAATGTCCCTCGATCTTTCAGCAACGCTGTTAATTTCTCAAATTGCCGATCCAGCAGGATTAATTCAGCGACTAGGAAGACTGAACAGGCGTTATTGCGGTCGTGCGTTGGATGCTATTTTTTATGACGATGAGAAGATTGACTATCCTTATAGTCAAAAAGAACTTGATGATGGATTGAGACTCATTCAGTCCTTTACAGGAGAAGTCTGTCAAGGAGATTTAGCAAGATGGTTGGAAAGTTCGGAGCAAAAAGGTAAATCAGATCCTCAATCAGTCTTACTAGATGGACATTGGCGGACTTATTCGACATCTCTACGAGAAGCAGGTTTTAATGTCACCGCCTTACTTGAACAAGATTTAAATAAAGTTAAATCCTTACCTGCTAAAGAAATTCCTCGTTATACCGTGCCAATTCCTGCCAAGAATACTCACAAATGGGAAAGATATAAATTTTATCCTGTAGCACCAAAAAAACAGTGGAGTTATTCAGCTGAATTAGGGGCTTATGAGCTTAAAGAGGAGAAATTAAGGTGACACTTACTTTATCTATTTTTGACCCCAATACTTTACTTCCTCATCGCGCTGGAATTGCTGGTTTAGCCCTAGCTTTATCTGTTATCAATCCTGATGATGTACCTTTTGCGTGGGAAGTTACCGAGGATGCTGTCAAACTGTCATGGGAGTGTAGCGACAAGGAAGCAGTATTAAGTTTGCTGCAACAAACCTATCGCATTCAAGATGGTTATCTAGATGTTCCAGCATTAAATCTCGATCCACAAGGTAAATACACGTTTACTGAAGGAGTTATGACAACCTTTCTTCAGCATGGAAAACAACGCAAACAATTGAAAGAATCAATTACTTTAACTTTTTTGATTGATGAAGGTCAACCGGAAATTTCTCAGACTTTTCGACCCGTTGAAGATTGTTACTACACCGGAGATTTTAAAGAAGCGTTTAGTAGTAAAGGTGCATTTAAATCTAAAATTCCGCTCAAAGGTCATCATTTACCAGGCTTAGTGGAATGTTTTGCTCATGGTGCTTATCAAGAATCTCCCCAAGGTTTTTTATCTTTGGTTTTTCTCCCACTGGCTTGTAGTTATTATCATTTGCCAGGATATCGTTCAGCCGTTGTTATTCCAGAAGTGAAAAATCTTCAACAATGGGTCAGACGGCGACAAAATTCGGTTGGTAGAACCTACAAAAATTTCCGCTCTAGTAGTTCAGGAGAATCTGCTTTACGGTTTTTACTACAAGAAAACTTGATTCAAGATAACCGACAATTCCGAGTAAATTATTGTGAAGTTTATCAATTAGGTAAACAGCAATGGGATGGCAGTCAAAGTTACCTTAAACAAGCTGTTTATCGAGTTAAGGTGAGTGATGAAATTTTAGCATTGTACGATTCAGCTTTTCAATTTTTTAAACCACAAGTTCGTCAAAACGAAAAAGGAGAGACATGGCTAGCCATTTCAAAAATTTTACCTTGGCTCTGCGACAATCTAATTGCTGATAAGCCTTGGTATTCTGATTTTCATACATTTTATAAACAGAACGAACTTTATGAGCGAAAAGGATTAGTGAAAATGACTCAATATCTCGATACCTTGGAACAAACTTTTTTTGATGCTATGCAAGGAGCTTTCAGTTGTTATTTACGAGAGCAACATATACAAGCTCAAAAACAAGGTCGTCCACTCGACTACAAACAAGTTACTGATAAAGTCATTAATCGCTTACAGCGCCCAAGCACTCAACAAGATTTTGCTAAAACAACTGTTGATTTTTTAAGTCGTCATCGCAGCAAAGCTACTAGAGGTGTTGGTGCTGAAATTTATCAATGGTTACATAAAGATAACCAATGGAAACAAGCGCGAGATTTAGCTTTACTTGCTATTGCCAGTTATACAGGTAAAGGAAAAGATGGTCAACCTGAAATTCCCGCAGAAGTGCTTGAAGATGACTCTCAAGTTGATACCGAATTTGAACTATTAGTGTCTTGAAAACTCCCCGCAACGGACTGGCTCGGAAACCTCCGCACGAGGGTTTTCGCTTTTGTAATTTTTAAGGAGATAAAATCATGACTCAACACATATTTGTTACTGTAGTTACACCTACTGCTGTTGCTGCTAATAATCGCGGAGAAGGAGATGGCAGTACTCTTTCTACATTGCAAAAAATTACGAAGGGTAACGACCAATATACAACAGTTAGTGCTGATGCTATTCGCTGGGCTTATCGAGAATATTTACAAAGTATCAAACCAACAGAAGTGAATCGAACTTTTGATCCGGAAGCTGATAAATACAACATTAAAGATGAACGATATAAGGCTGAAGATTACATTGATGACGATATTTTCGGCTACATGGATGCTAAGAAAGGCGCAGATAATAAAGATGCCACAACTAAAAGACGGGGAATATTAGAGGTAAGTCGGGCTATCAGCCTTGATCCTTATTGGGGTGATATTATCTTTGGTTCTAAAGGAGGCGAAAAAGGCAAAACTTCAATTCATAATACAGAAGCTCATTGTACTTCCTATCAATATACTCTGGCTTTGACGCCCAGTAGTTTAAAAAAACCAGACCGCGCTAAATTAATTCTTGATGCTATTCCTATGATTAAACACGTCGGTGGAAATCATGCTCGGTTCTTGTATGAATTTCGCCCTGAATCAATTGTTATTCGAGTTACTCAAGATTCAAGTCCTTGGATTATGAATTGCTTTGAACGAGTTGGTGAATCAGTTGGATGTCCTCGTTTGGTTCGTTTAGTAGATGTTAAAGATATTCCTGCTAGCGAACTTATTGTCGCAGGAGAAATTGCCGATACTCCTTATGGCAAACAATTAGAGGAATTAGGTGTTAGTGTTTGTCGCGGAATTAAAGAGGCGATCGCTATGGCTCAAGGTCTTTTAAAAGCAGAGGTATAAATTTGATGAGTGATATCCTCTATCTAGAATGTCCTTGTAGTAGCTTTCCTCGCAGTTTTGCTCGCGATTACAAAGAAACGTATCTTTATCCCCCACCTTCGACTATTTATGGTTTTCTCCTGTCGTTAGTTGGCGAAGAAGACTTAACAGCCCATTTAGGAGTAAAGTTAGCGATCGGTATTGTGGGAGTACCCCTTATTTCTCGCATCCTCCGAAAACAACGACATCATAAGTTTAGTAAAACCCATATGGGTACTTACCCTCCTAGTCAGTTTTCTAAACCCAATTTTCAAGAACTCCTCACCGATATTAAGGTTGTCATCAAAATTGATTCAACTAAAGAATCGGCTAGTGTCAAACTTGATGAACGAGTCGCAATTGCGCTAGCAACTCCCGAACAAATTACTCGTTTTGGTGGGTTAAGTTTAGGGGAATCTTGGGCATTAATTAATGGCATTAGAAATTACCGCCCAGAAGACGGTGAAATTCAATGGCTAGTTAAGGATAATCGGGGGTTAATTGGCTTACCAATTTGGATTGATCGCCAAACTACGCAGGGAACATTTCAACGCTTTAGTCTCAGTGTTAACCAATTCGATGAGAATTGCTGGACTGAGATTCAAGTGCCTATAAAGACAAAAGCAACGAAGTTTCAGTCTTAATACTTAATACTTGCAATTAAGTAAACGAGCGGCCAAGAAAGTTACCGTACCATGAAAATTAAATAAATTTCGGCTCAACGCGGAAGCTTTTTTGCCTGGTTGACTGGCTAGATTGATGGCTGTGTAACATCTATAAAACATTTATATTACGATGCAGTCTATTGATCTAGCTCAAGACACCTTAACAGAAGCTTTCCCAAATACTCTGCGCGTATGCGCCCTTCATGCTTTCGCCTACTGTCCTCGCCTGTTCTACTTAGAAGAAGTTGAGGAACTCTACACTCAAGATGCGGCTGTCTTTGCTGGACGGCAGTTACATGAGAAAATAGAGCAGCAGGAAGACGAAGAATGGCTCGACCTTTATCTTGAAGATGAAATCTTGGGGTTAAGAGGGCGAGTAGATGCCTTGCGTACTCGGGATGGGCAAACGATTCCCTACGAACACAAACGGGGGCGTTGCTATCGGGATGATAATAAACCTCAAGCATGGGACAGCGATAAGCTGCAAATTTTAGCTTATTGTTGTCTGCTAGAGGCAGCATTGGGTATTGTGGTTTCGGAAGGAAGAATTCGCTATCATGCCGACAATGTGCTGATTCGCGTTCCTTTAGACGAGCAAGGACGTCAATGGGTTAAAGATTCGATTCAACAAGCAAAACAGTTGAGGAAGTCTGCCTATCGTCCTCCTGTAACGAGTAATGAGCATCTGTGTACCCGCTGTTCGCTATCTTCGGTTTGTCTACCAGAAGAAGCACGGTTAGCACATAACAAAGAATGGCATCCTCTGCGTTTATTTCCTCAAGATGACGAACGCGAAGTGCTTCATATTCTCGAACCAGGAACTAGAGTAGGACGCACAGGAGAACAACTCAAAATTAGCCGCCGCGACCAAGCTGATGAAAAAGTTTCGGTTGGGCAGGTTAGTCAAGTCGTTCTTCATAGTTTCGCTCAAATTTCCACCCAAGCTGTCCATTTTCTTGCTTACAAGGACGTTGGAATTCACTTTGTTTCTGGAGGAGGATGTTATATCGGCAGTGTGGATACTCGTGTGGGGAGTATTCAACGGCGCATTCGTCAGTATCAGGCATTGAGTCAATCGGACTTTTGTCTGGAATTGGCACGAAAACTCGTGAATTGTCGAGGCGAAGGACAGCGGAAGTTCTTGATGCGTGGCAAACAGAAGAGCAAGTCAGACAAGGTGGAACTAGAACAGGCGATCGCACAAATGAAAGCAGTTCTTAAACAAGTTCCGCAAGTTCAATCGCTTGAATCTTTGTTGGGTATTGAGGGTAATTTAGCTGCACTTTATTTTGGGGTATTATCGCAGCTGTTGGCTCCAGATACCCCCGACTTACTGAAATTCTCTGGTCGGAATCGTCGCCCTCCCAAGGATCGGTTTAATGCTTTATTGAGCTTCGGTTACTCTTTGCTGATCAAAGATGTGATGAATGCCATTCTCACAGTCGGTTTAGAGCCAGCTTTGGGATTTTATCACCAACCCCGCACCCAAGCCCCGCCATTGGCATTGGATCTGATGGAAATTTTCAGGGTTCCTTTGGTCGATCTCATTGTCGTCACTTCTATTAATCGCAATCAATGGGATGTTGATGCTGATTTTGAAGTTAGAGGTCAACAAGTTTGGCTTAGCGATCGCGGACGACGAAAATTCATCAGTATCTACGAGCAACGCAAGTCAGAGTCTTGGAAACATCCTGTGACTGGTTATTCATTAACCTACCGCCGTTTATTAGAACTAGAAGTCCGATTGCTCGAAAAAGAGTGGTCAGGCGAAGGCGGTTTATTTGGGCAGTTGATTGTGCGGTGAGGGAATATCATGGCAGAACTGAAGAATTGGTATTTGGTCTGTTACGATATTCGCTGCCCTAAGCGATGGCGTAAAGCTTACAAGCTACTGGAGGGTTACGGAGAGCGTGTGCAATACTCGATTTTTCGTTGTTGGTTAAGTCAGCGGATGCGGGAAAAGCTGCGATGGGAATTGGAGAGAGTTCTAACCAAAGAAGACGATTTAATCTTGATTCGTCTTTCTCAGCAGTGTGTGAAAGATTTGCCAAAGTACAATCGTCCTAATACTTGGTTGTTAGACGAAAAGGGTTTTCGGGTAATGTAAAAATGCAAGTACCTCTGAATGTGGCAGCCAAATAAAGGATGAAAATAGCTCTGTGCGTTATTTTATCTAGCTTAGAAGTAATCAAAACACGTGCTGAGGTGCTTGCAAAACTCCCAAACCTTTACTTGGCAAGGCTCTTGGAGCCAAGGAAAATATGTTTTTATCGTTCAATCGGTAATTTCTGGTCATCTGTAAGGAGGTGCTTGTATAATGTAGTAGGAATGCTTACTAGTTAATGGATACAGTGTTCGGGGTGCTTAAACCTTAGATGCCACAAGGCGTTGATCACCAGCGCAGGGGATTCGTAAGGTTGGTGCTTTACCCGGTGCTTAAACCTTAGATGCCACAAGGCGTTGATCACAGTCGCTTCGATGCACACTGGACGATTGACCAAACAGTGCTTAAACCTTAGATGCCACAAGGCGTTGATCACATGAGGCTGCTTTCTTTAACATGATTCCCAATGGGGCGTGCTTAAACCTTAGATGCCACAAGGCGTTGATCACCACTTAGTAGTAACTCGATTAGACTCTCTCTCACGCGTGCTTAAACCTTAGATGCCACAAGGCGTTGATCACATATTTCCCCAGAGGGGGATGTTAAGTTTGAGGAGTGTGCTTAAACCTTAGATGCCACAAGGCGTTGATCACCATCCCACGATGGAGTAGTAGGCAGAGTAGATAGAGTGCTTAAACCTTAGATGCCACAAGGCGTTGATCACGACTTTATTGCAGTATCGTACGACTATCCTGAAGAGTGCTTAAACCTTAGATGCCACAAGGCGTTGATCACCTTACTGCTTCTCTGGGTGTTAGCTCGGTACCTAGAGTGCTTAAACCTTAGATGCCACAAGGCGTTGATCACGAGAACCCACTCGTCAAAAGTCAGGTCATCTTGTTTGTGCTTAAACCTTAGATGCCACAAGGCGTTGATCACACTTTGTTGTTACTATTCCTAAAAGCTACTCTATGTGCTTAAACCTTAGATGCCACAAGGCGTTGATCACGGGTAACGTCAACCGCTTTATTGACGAACTAGACGAGTGCTTAAACCTTAGATGCCACAAGGCGTTGATCACCTTCTATACAAGGGGTGACATCCTTAGGAGTAGGCGGTGCTTAAACCTTAGATGCCACAAGGCGTTGATCACAATACTGAGACAATGGAATTCTGGCATCACCTAGCTGTGCTTAAACCTTAGATGCCACAAGGCGTTGATCACACCTCAAACCCTTACAGGGAGCCAACTTTACCAACGTGCTTAAACCTTAGATGCCACAAGGCGTTGATCACAAACTGGTGGACTGTCTGCCTTTGAGGTAGACAAGTGCTTAAACCTTAGATGCCACAAGGCGTTGATCACTCAAGGTTGGATTGTACTCTGGAACCGTTGATATCGTGCTTAAACCTTAGATGCCACAAGGCGTTGATCACTCATATCCCAAGTAATTAGAGTATGTCCTGCGCCTGATGTGCTTAAACCTTAGATGCCACAAGGCGTTGATCACAGCCTTGATGCTCTTAACTTGCACGGCTAAGGCATAGTGCTTAAACCTTAGATGCCACAAGGCGTTGATCACAGCTTCCCAAACTTGACTGCCCGCCGCAAAAACCGTTGTGCTTAAACCTTAGATGCCACAAGGCGTTGATCACGCTCCCGTGTACAATCCAACCTTGACATTTTTGCTGAGGGTGCTTAAACCTTAGATGCCACAAGGCGTTGATCACTCTATTGAAGATGTTGAAGACCTTTATGCTGAAGAGTGCTTAAACCTTAGATGCCACAAGGCGTTGATCACGAGTCACCCAGCGCTGCAGCTAGCCACAACTCCTCTTGGGTGCTTAAACCTTAGATGCCACAAGGCGTTGATCACCTTGCCCTTAAGGACTGCTTTGGGATTGCCCTTGATGGTGCTTAAACCTTAGATGCCACAAGGCGTTGATCACAGATATATTCTACCATGGTTCAATCTGCAAGCCTCGTGCTTAAACCTTAGATGCCACAAGGCGTTGATCACGTCCAGCCCTGGTTGCCTCTCTAACAAGTAGAGCAGTGCTTAAACCTTAGATGCCACAAGGCGTTGATCACAACTAGGAACCCCCATATAAATCCGAGGTTCTATCAGTGCTTAAACCTTAGATGCCACAAGGCGTTGATCACAATGCCAAACGAAGACACTGTCACCTAAAGTTAAAGGTGCTTAAACCTTAGATGCCACAAGGCGTTGATCACCTCCATGCTACATTCTACAAAGTTCCCAGATGCTGTGCTTAAACCTTAGATGCCACAAGGCGTTGATCACTGGATTTAGTCTATGACAATGCCACACCATATGAAGTGCTTAAACCTTAGATGCCACAAGGCGTTGATCACACGTTATTTGCAATAGGTAGGTTTACCCAGCTTTTCCTAGTGCTTAAACCTTAGATGCCACAAGGCGTTGATCACAAATTCTTAAGGAAAGATTAAGGGCAGACGCAGAGTGTGCTTAAACCTTAGATGCCACAAGGCGTTGATCACGCTAGACAAGCCAGTGCAGAACGAGCATGGTCTTCTAGTGCTTAAACCTTAGATGCCACAAGGCGTTGATCACCTTCTGGCCGGCAGAAAAAACAACAAATTTTACGTTGTGCTTAAACCTTAGATGCCACAAGGCGTTGATCACTCAGAAGTGCCGGAAGTGTCAAACCCTTGTAGGACGTGTGCTTAAACCTTAGATGCCACAAGGCGTTGATCACGCGATCGCACCGTCTTTAAGCTCTACAACGAAATTGTGCTTAAACCTTAGATGCCACAAGGCGTTGATCACGGGCATCGGCACGACCTTAAATGTACGTCGAGGGAGTGCTTAAACCTTAGATGCCACAAGGCGTTGATCACGAAAAAGCCTACCGTTACAGAGTTTATCCAACTACCGAGGTGCTTAAACCTTAGATGCCACAAGGCGTTGATCACTCAATCAAGTGTCAATCAAGTGTCAGAAGTGTCAAAGTGCTTAAACCTTAGATGCCACAAGGCGTTGATCACTGTATAGTTACAATATAGTACAAATGCCGCAAACACAAGTGCTTAAACCTTAGATGCCACAAGGCGTTGATCACTGGACAACCGATTTGAAGTTTGCCACACTGTATACAGGTGCTTAAACCTTAGATGCCACAAGGCGTTGATCACTCAATCAAGTGTCAATCAAGTGTCAGAAGTGTCAAAGTGCTTAAACCTTAGATGCCACAAGGCGTTGATCACTGTATAGTTACAATATAGTACAAATGCCGCAAACACAAGTGCTTAAACCTTAGATGCCACAAGGCGTTGATCACTGGACAACCGATTTGAAGTTTGCCACACTGTATACAGGTGCTTAAACCTTAGATGCCACAAGGCGTTGATCACGATTCGCCTGATTTCGACAAAGCAAGTTGACAAGGTAAGTGCTTAAACCTTAGATGCCACAAGGCGTTGATCACCCGATATCCAGTACTTGACCGCACAGCTAGTCGGTACGTGCTTAAACCTTAGATGCCACAAGGCGTTGATCACGATATGATTCGCGACTCCAAACAGCTTGAATATCTGGTGCTTAAACCTTAGATGCCACAAGGCGTTGATCACAATCAGTGTGCAGAGATATTTAATGCACATATTAGTGCTTAAACCTTAGATGCCACAAGGCGTTGATCACAATTATTTTTGACAACACCGGATCTTCCAAGCCGAGTGCTTAAACCTTAGATGCCATAAAGCGTTGATCACCCTCGTGGTACGACGTAGCCTAAGCCACCACCTTTTCTTTGAGTTTACGGTTTCGCGCCCGCTAACGTTTGCATCGCGCGTTGTTTTACAAAATCGGTGTGCGATGGCGGAGCCATGAAAGCAAACTTTTGTCGCTCGTAAAGTGCTTTTGGGAGAAGCTCGCGCATTGTTTCGCGCAGAATATATTTATCTTTGCGTCCTCGTAAACGCATATTTTGCGGTAGCATGACGGCGAATTCGACTAACGGATGATCGAGAAACGGTGGACGTGCTTCCATTGAGTTTGCCATATCGACGCGATCGCCTGCCCAGCCAAGGACTTGTGACTCAAACTGCGTTTTCACCCATATGTATTGCACTTTGTCAAGCGGGTGACGCCCTTCAATTTGATCTCGATCAAGCGCATGAGCAACAGCTTCTCCTGGCGAATAATTTTGCGTTGTGGCGCGGCGATCAGGATGCAGTAAACTCGGAACGTAGGCAGATGCCGATAACCACGATTGCAAGCAACTTGGTGTGAAGCCTACTAAGTTTGTCAATGCTGGATCGTCTAAGGCTTTGTCTGCTAAGAGATTTTCTTTAAATAAGCGATTACTTTCTGCTAGCCAGTCTTCCAAATCAGCGCGTTCTTCTGGCGAGGCATCTGCCATCCCATGTAAAATCATATCCAGTCGCAGTTGCGGATATTCTGCGAAAAGTTCATCCGCTCCTTCACCCGTGACGACCACTGTGTAATCCCTACTTTTCTGTAGCTGGTAATATGCTGGTTGGCGAACAAACTTTGCTAGCAATGGTAGAAGCATATCAAGCCAAAGAAGGTATGGAATTTTCTGAACGATTATTGCAAGCATTAGAAGCAGGGGAAGCTGCGGGTAGTGATAAGCGGGGTCGTCAATCGGCAGCTATTTATGTTGTCAATCAAGATGTCTATCCTTATCTTGATTTGCGCGTCGATCACCATAACAATCCGATTGCAGAACTGCGCTATTTATTTGAAGAATCACGCAAGGACTACTATCAGATGTTTCGGCAGACAACGCCCACACGACATCCTCGGACTACAGAGCCTATTAGTCTAAATCCTACACCGTGGTCATCTTCTACTAAAGCACAACAAAAAAGTGCTAGCACGACGGATACACCGCTGTCTGCTTGATTTATTCTCTGAGGCAACGTAAGCACATCGGAAATACTAAGATTATCACAAGCGCCTCTATTGGCAGTTGAAACTGTAAGGGGGTTAGGGCAAACCCCCACACAATAAAGATTGCGCCAGATATTGCTGTTGCTAGGCGATAGACATCGTCTTTGAATTTTATACTTATCCAGACGAGTCCCATACCAATTGCTAAAAAGATCAAGTGAGTTGAAGGCATATTGTCTATATGTAGAGATTAGGGGGACTACACTAGCAAAGAACAGTACAATCGTCTTTGGTTAATGCCAAGTGCAATAAGGTTTGAAATCATGTCAACAGTAGAGACGAAATCAAGTTCTGTATTTCAACGCGTTCTGTTTACCTTCATCGCATTACTTTTTGTGACTATCTGTGCATTAGGAACCAAAATCGCCTTTTCTGGAGAACCGCAGTTATTTGCCGGAACGCGACCTGATAACCTTGGGGTTCATGCTGGTGAATTAGCACCCTGTCCGAAAACTCCTAATTGTGTCAGCAGTCAAAGCCAAGATACAGCGCATCAAATTGCACCTTTAACTTACAATTCAACTGACCAAGAGGCAATGGCACGGCTCAAAACAGTGCTGCAATCTTTTCGCCGCACCAAAGCGATCGCCCAAAATGAAAATTACATTTACAGCGAATTTACGATTCCCGTTGTCGGATTTGTTGATGATGTCGAATTTTTGCTTGACAAAGATGCCAAAGTGATCAATGTTCGTTCAGCTTCGCGTTTAGGCGAGGGCGATTTGGGAGTTAATCGGCGTAGAATCGAAACTATCAGAACTAAATTTAATGCATCTTCTGTGGTGGATGCCTCTGACTGAAGTCGGGGCTATATAAACTAAGTGTGTCTACGCACACTTTTAGTCATGTTATATGCGTAGTCCACACAGGTGGACTTTGTTTACTAGTTGCAAATTTATTCGCCAGGTCTAAATAGGTATTTTAAAATTGTCTTGACCAATCTTGAAACCAGCGCTCAACAACAACTTTCGTTTGGGTAAAGAATTCAACGGCGTGATGTCCTTGTCCGTGCAGATCGCCAAAGAAACTTTCCTTCCACCCGCTAAAAGGGAAGAAAGCCATCGGTGCAGCAACGCCAATGTTGATGCCGATATTACCGACTTCTGCTTCGTAGCGAAATTTGCGTGCAGCAGCGCCACTAGAAGTAAATAAGCACGCCATGTTACCATATTGACCGCTGTTAACAAAAGCGATCGCTTCATCCACTGTATCAACATGAATTAAACCGAGTACAGGACCAAACACCTCAGTTTGAGCAATTGTACTTGTAGGCTCGATGTTCTCAAGTAGCGTTGGGCGGATAAAATAACCTTTAGGGTAATCCGCAATTTTTGCTTGCCGACCGTCAACCAGTGGTTTCGCACCCTCGGTAATTCCCTGTTGAATCAGTTGCTCAATTCTCGCTTGACTTTCTGCTGTAATCACAGGTCCCATTTGTACTTTGTCGTCTAATCCATAACCAACAACGCGAGTAGACGCCGCATCAGCGATCGCATCAATAAAGGTTTGACGCGCTTTGCCAACAGTAATTGCAAGCGAAGCCGCTAAACAACGTTGTCCAGCACAACCAAAGGCGCTATCCGCAACAATGCGAGTTGTTATTTCCATATCCGCATCAGGTAGCACAATCACCGGATTTTTAGCCCCACCTTGACATTGCGCGCGTTTACCATTTGCTGTCGCCCGACTGTAAACATAACGCGCTACAGGAGTCGAACCGACAAAGCTAATTGCACGAATCGCAGGATGATCGAGAATCGCATCGACAACTTCTTTAGCACCATTAACAAGATTAACAACACCTTTGGGTATTCCTGTTTGTGCCAAAAGCTGCATTACTTTTTGCATTGTCAGTGGTACTTTCTCGGAGGGTTTAATAAGATATGTATTACCGCAGGCGATCGCATACGGCATAAACCAAAATGGAATCATCCCTGGAAAATTAAACGGCGCAATAACTGCTGCAACGCCTACAGGTTGTCGAATCAAAATTTCATCAATACCTTTGGCAATGTCTTCTGAGTTGTAGCCTTGCATCAAAATTGGAATTCCGCAAGCAACTTCCACATTTTCAATCGCCCGTTGCAATTCGCCTTTTGATTCTGCCAAAGTTTTGCCGCATTCTTGCGTAATTGTTACAGCTAAGTCCTCAAAGTTCTCTTCTAACAGTGCTTTAAGTTTAAATAAATACTGCACTCGTTCCCCTGGTGGAATGCGACGCCAAAAGTTGAATGCTGTGGCTGCGGCTGTTGCTGCTTGATCTATGTCTGTTGCTATTCCTAATGGAACCTTAGCCAGTATTTCTGCTGTAGCTGGATTAGTTACATCCAAATACTCAGTAGCATTGGAGTCACACCATTCGCCATTAATATAGTTTTGAAGAACAGGGGCACAACTCATAAGATTTACCCTGATACTAAACTCTATTTATTATCAGGGCAATGCTCGACAATTGCTTTGAAATTTAAGCGAATAAATTCGCAGCTAAAAAAAAAGTCCACCTGCGTGGTTTAAACGAACACTTGGGTGCGCTTTTACTGATCCAATTGACAACAATCGTAATTCCCTGCAAGCAAAACGAAAATTCGGCAACTTTACCAGCTACATACACTTCATCGCCTACCTACTTGAAATTCCTTGAGATTACCCACAAGTGTATAAAGTTCACCGTCAGCAGTCCGTAGCGTTTGACACTCTACTCCCTCATCGGTGAGAACTCCCTTGACGCAAATTGTTCTCTCTTTACCGCTTGTTTCTAAAAGTGCAACTTGAGAATTACTAGAAGCATAAACTTTTACTCCTCTAAGATTTGTGGGAATATTTTCCAGACGGAAATTTGCTTTTTTTGACGCAAGTGCAGGTGCAACAATTCCTTCTGGTGGTTCAGCTACAAACTCAAATTCATAAATACCGTCAATGGGTGGCTAGATATAGGTGTAAGGAATTAGTTCGGTATTTTCCAGCCTTGTGTAGGGACAGTTCCTATCGCTGTGATAGAAAGCTTTCTAAAATTGCTAGCTTAATTTCTTGTACTTCTAATACTTTATTTTTATCCATCTTATATCTCCGAATGACTGCTTTGTTTTTAAAACCCAGTTTTGTTTAACCACGTGAAGTAAGTTTTCACTCTTTCTTCTTCAAAGCAGTTTGAGTGACTTACATAAGTCTTTAGCAAAACTTAATATTCAATACTAGAGCTAAAGCTATCTGAATTTAGTAAGGTGTAGTATAAATTACTTACAATATTGCTGCTACGATAAAGCGTTGCAGCGAAAAATTGCGTGTAAATAAAATTAGTTCGAGAAGGCGATCGCGCTAAAGTAACATCTACTGACTTAATAACTAAAAGCTTGACTTCACATTTTAATAAAAAGAAGGGAATTGTTACTCCCTTCTTGTCGATTTTACTTATGTTCAGAGTATCTGCTCTCCGAGTATCTTACCGCTGCCTCTGATGGTACAATCTTGTACCCTAACATATGGTGTTCTCTTGCTACGATTTCGGCTTTCTCTCTACTTTGATACATCAACGTATAGTGCAAATGTCCGTGCCATTCTCCGTAAACTTGATTTTGGTCATCTAAGATTGAGTAGTGATTAGGCATCGTTACTTACTCCATTTTCAAGCACTGCCTATATGCTTTAAATTATCGTCTGCAAACGAGCCGCCTACAGTGAACAATTATAAAAATGTGTTGAAATTATTTTAAGTTTTTTGTTCAAAAAAATACTTTATTCGGACTTGTAAGCCAAAAAATCTACTCATTGTCATTCCATAGCAGAAATTACTTCATATCCTTCGGCAGCCGAGCTTTTTTAACAAATTTATATATTTCTACTTAGCTCTTAATTTCGTTACAATATCTTCTGTTTTTTAATCTTCTATAACTCTACAAATCCGCTACTCTAAGCGTTCTAAATCAAGTTCACCCTTATCACACACAATTCTGCCTACCGTTGGATCGACATGACTTAAATCCATAAGTAGATTGTGTAGAATCTGCTGCTGTTGGCGTGATTGAGTTACCTCATGCAGTGCCTCAGTTTTTAATCACTATGTCTTCGTTGATGCCAGCGCCATGCATCTTCTATCATTTCCTCTAGCTTAGAATAAGCAGGCTTCCAGCCTAAAACCCTTTGTACTTTTTCATAATTACCAACTAAGATAGGAGGATCGCCCGTTCGCCGTTCAGTCTTAACAACCGGAAATGAGCGCTTAGTTATATTAATAACTGTATCAATTACTTGCTGTACAGAAAAACCATTGCCATTGCCTAAATTAAAAATTTCCGTTTCGCCTCCTTGTAATAGATAATTCAGCCCTAAAACGTGAGCATGCGCCAAGTCTATTACATGGATATAATCGCGGATACACGTACCGTCAGGAGTGTCATAATCAGTACCGAAAATAAACACTTTTTCTCGCTTTCCTAACGCAGTTAACAAAACTAGGGGAATTAAGTGCGTTTCTGGAGTGCGATCTTCTCCGAGTCGTCCTAGCTTATCAGCACCGGCAGCATTAAAATAACGGAAGCAAACCGAGCGAAGCTGATATGCTCTATCAAAGTCTAATAGTATTTTTTCTACCATTAGTTTAGTAGCCCCATATGGATTAATGGGATTCTGAGGATGTTCTTCTGGAATTGGTATTTGTTGAGGAATACCATATGTAGCACAAGTTGAAGAAAAAACAATCTTATTTACTTCAGCCTGAAGCATTGCTTCCAAGAGGGTAAGCGAACCTAGCACATTAGTTTGGTAATACTTGAGTGGGTCAGATACCGATTCATTAACATAAGTATAGGCAGCAAAATGGATAACTGCCTCTATAGATCTTTGGGCGAAAATTTGATCTAGTAGGGGGCGATCGCAAATGTTGCCACAGATGAGTTCTGCTTTAAGTACCTTTTCTACTAAATCTCTGTGACCATACACCAAGTTATCTAAAATTAAGACGGAATATCCAGCCTCTTGGAGTGCCAAGACTGTATGAGTACCGATATAACCTGCGCCTCCAGTAATCAATATAGTTGGGTTTTCCACAACGCGCCCTGTTAGTAGAATTGTTATTTTTAAACGATGCAGTCACTCTGCACACCATTCAAGGACCAATCCATTGCTTGTGTAGCGAAAATAGAAGCCCACGAATTTACGTCCAAACTGCGATCGCAGTAGTAAAGCCCGAAGTCTGGAGAACGCAGGCTTAATAAAAATGTAAATCCCTTATTGATTGCTTCAGCAAAGCGATCACGGTCTACTGCTATCCAAATGCGTAGTGCTTGTGCAGTCGCATCACAAACTTTACATAGTTCTCGTGACGGCGCATTGTACCAGTTAAACAGGCTTCCATCTGAATTTTGCCACCTTTGCAAACTCTGGGCACCACCACTCAATAGTTCTGTAGCCTCAAGATAGTCGCGTGAGTGAAGATAGAGTAACCCTTCTAGAGCATAGCAATGAGCATGGCAGTAAACAAGAGTTGTTTCTGGAAAAACATGAAAGACTCCATCTGAGTAGCACTCGCGTACAACTTCCTCTGCAATCTCCAATGCTAAGTTAGAAAAATAATGCTCGCCTGTTTCTACCGCAAGTGCATCTAGCGCAATGACAGTTTTTAGCATACTTGCACCGAAAACACTTGACCAATGAGGTTGTATTTCTAGCAAGCTACCATTATCAGCTACAACCGCTAGCCTTTGCTGTGCCATCTTCATTATGAAGCGTGACATGTCTGCCACAACTGTGGGATTTACATAACCATTCAAATACTTTTTGTAAGTCAGCAATCCATTGACAGCCATGCAAGTATCAAACAAATAGAGTTTTTCATTTTTGCCTATACCACCTAACGGTGATATCAAATGTTGTAAGCTGTTAGCAACAGCGTGGGCTTGTTCAGCAAGATAGCGATAGTTTCTTTGCAGACTCAGTTGCGAAACTAATGTTAAGTAAAGTCCCATAGCTTCTGGGTAAACAAACCCAGGATGGTTAGGATTGATCCACGAATAAATATAACCAGAGTTACAAACAATTTTAGAGCAAGTTAAGAAATGAACTAAATCAGTCTGCATTTCTCTTGTAGGTAAGATAGCACTCTCAACATTTGACATAATGAGTACTCCTTGACTTTTTCTGATGAAGCTCTTTTTAAAAAATCGATATCAGAAAATATACCATTGGTGTCAAGCTTGTTTTTTCTATAAAACTATCTTGTTTGTGTTAATCTAGTTACAAAATAACTATACGACACACATCGATGACTTTTTTTTATTTGTTTTTGCTAAAATTTTAATAAAAATCAACAATTGTTATTAAAGGTTTGATTTTATATATTTTTTGAGTTTTAAGTTAATTTCGTTTTAAATTCAATGCTCATAATTTAGAACTGCATATAAACTGAACTCTTTGTTAAATCTACCTAGAACTGATACTATTTTTTAACTCATTTAGGTTTAAATAGGGATGCCATAGCGCATCCCTTATCGTAATTACTCTTCTACAACTTCACGGATTCGCTGCTCTAGGCGTTCCAAATCAAGCCCACCCTCATCACGCACAATTCTGCGTACCGTTGGGTTGACATTGCTTAAATCCATAAGTAGATCGTGTAGAATCTCCTGCTGTTGGCGTGATTGAGTCACCTCACGCGGTTCTTGCACTAAGTCGCGGACAATCGAGTCTTCAGCGCGCGAAGCAACAATCGGATCTGTTTGTCCTTGGAGATGTATAAATGTGCGTCGCCCAGGCCCACGTTCTTCCTCAATGGGGATAACTGCTGTTACTTGATCTGAACGCACATATTTGCCAAAACCAAGATGTACTAATGCTGATGACTGTATTCTCATTTAAGCAAATTATTTTTCTTTCATTTATATATCTATTATCCTGCAATAAACACTGACTTAATAGCAATAAGTAGAACGGGTTACGCACCTATTTTTATCGTGTTTCCCCTAAACGATTCGACTGTTTTAAATCTAATAAAGTTCAAGACAAATTGCTGTTTTGGATGGTGATTTATGGCTGATGAAAGCTTAGCTAGTATGTGTTTTTGATAAGTCAGGCGGAAGACGATCGCGTTAACTAGTAAAAGTAAAATACGCAGATAAAAGTTTAGTGTTTGATCGTTAAAATACCTCGCAGAAATAGTCTTACTCTAGCTAAGAACGAACAATTTTTAAAGCAATAGAAACTAGCGAGAGAAAAGTCAAAAATCCTACAGCATCTAAAACTGTTGTTAGCAGTAGTCCAATAATTAATGCAGGATCGGGATTTATCCTTGTTAAACCCATTGGAAGTAACGTTCCTAAGGTAGCAGCAACAAATACGTTGATTGCCATAACCATTATGGAGGCGACCAAATTAAGGAAAGAATACCAAGCGCAAGACTCAAAGCTAAGGCTGTACCTAAACCTGCAAGAATCTCTTTGCGGACGATTTTGAGCGTATCTTTGGGTACGACTTCCCCAACACCTAATCCTCTGAAGGTTACAGATAATGCTTGAATTACAACATTGCCGCTGGTGTTAGATATAATTGGCATGATGACTGCCAAAACGCGGACGAGAGAAATGACCTGTTGAAAAGGCGCGATCGCGACTGACACATCGCCTTGACAATTTGCACCACTTGGGTGTCGTGTAAAGAATTAATGAGTTCTTCTTTGACTTTGGTTAGCTTTGGTTAGTAAGTATCCAAACACATCAATTGCATGGGCTTTGTTGAGTAAGCAAAAAGCGATCGCGCGTTGTTCTGGTACGAAGGTACACTCAAACAAGGTTTTTATGAGTAAGTTCACGGAGGTGGACTTTGTTATATGGACTTCGAGCCACCATAGATACAACAAATAGAATTTCCACTGGTATTCGTTATTAATACCAGTTACTAGAATCTTAACCGTTAAGGGTGGCGCTATCAACCAATAGAAGAGTTGTATCTCGGTTCTCCAAGATTAGAAAATTTGCAAGTTTTTTACTGTACTATCCTTTGTCCATTGTTGCTAAAACTTGATTGGCAAATCTTTCTGGATGTTCTGGAGTAACAACAATTGTGCGATCGCACAACTTCAGAACTACTGCTTTACTCGGATCTGTTGCATAAGCTTGGTAATTGCCCAATTTTCGGTTGTAGAACTTTCCAGAGTAACTAAATAACCCACCATTTCCCCACTTACGTAGCGAGTTTCGCATTGCTTGTGGATCTACATCAGCAGAAGTTAAGTTCCTTAAATCAATTTTTGTGTTCCAACCAATGCGCTGAACATAAAGTGTATTGTCTGCGATCGCATAACCGCGAATACTGAAGAATACAGATATTAATAAAATCACCAAAGGAATTATTACCATCGCCACTAGCCACGCAATATCACTACGAGAAGCAGTCAATATTCCAATCAACACAATTCCTAGCAGTATTGCAGAAACTACAATAGTAATAGCAATCAGCGATATCGCCCAAGGAGCCTTAAATACTTTATTCATCAGTGGCTTCTCCTATTTCATATTAATACTTCACCTACTTATGACGCACGCAATCTCAGCATTTTCATCAGAACCAAGACTTGGGAACTTCCCTTTATTCTCCCCATCGGGGAACGCAACCGTCCCCAAACCCTTTGCAAACAAGTGGCTACTCATGACGCAGTAATTGTTCGGGGTGGCTGTTGCGTAAATCCTGACACTTATAGGTTATTCATCGCAATTAATAATATGTAAATTGTAATTCTTTGCATCACTATACTGCGTGGAGAATTAAGTTATTTAATTGTAAAGTATTCAATAAAAACAAACATACAGATATTGAAATGTTAACAGCGATCGCTTAGAGTTCATGCACAGCCAGTGTAACTAAGACAAACTTATATACTAGAACTTAGGACAAACACAAGACTTTAAGATTGACAGATAATCTTCCCGCAAGCGGAAACCAAAAAAAAGACTTGCATTGATTGCGGAGTCGAGTTGAGAATAAGTTAGAGTAACGCGCACGCTTTGAGGAGACCTGCGGTGAGTCAGGAAGCATTTGATTACGATTTAGTCATTATTGGCGCTGGAGTCGGCGGACATGGTGCGGCTTTACACGCGGTCAGTTGTGGATTGAAAACCGCCATTGTCGAAGCAGCGGATATGGGTGGAACCTGCGTCAATCGGGGTTGTATTCCTTCAAAAGCACTACTTGCTGCTGCTGGTCGCGTGCGAGAATTACGCAATGCGCATCATCTCAAAGCTTTGGGAATTCATGTTGGGGATGTGGCGTTTGACCGCGCAGCGATCGCGGATCATGCAAATAACTTAGTCAGCAAGATTCAAGGTGATTTGACAAATAGCCTCAAACGTCTCGGTGTTGAGATCATTCGCGGTTGGGGTAAAGTCGCCGGACAGCAAAAAGTTGCGATCGCTACTGACAACGGCGAAAAAACTGTTACAGCCAAAGATATTATTCTTTCGCCTGGTTCTGTCCCATTTGTTCCACCAGGAATTGAAGTAGACGGCAAAACAGTCTTTACAAGCGACCAAGGTGTCAAGTTAGAATCACTTCCGGATTGGGTGGCAATTATTGGTAGCGGCTATATTGGGCTAGAATTTTCTGATGTGTACTCAGCGCTAGGGTGTGAAATTACAATGATTGAAGCCCTAGACCAACTGATGCCAGGATTTGACCGCGATATTGCCAAATTAGCTGAACGGATATTAATTACACCCCGCGATATCGAAACGTATGTGGGAATTTACGCAAAGCGCGTCATTCCTGGTTCTCCTGTCGTCATTGAACTTGCAGACTTCAAAACGAAAGAAGACGTGGATATCATTGAGGTTGATGCTTGCTTGGTAGCTACCGGACGCATCCCAGTCACGCAAAACCTTGGGTTAGATTCGGTGGGTGTCGAACTTGATCGCCGCAACTTTATTCCTGTAGACGATCGCATGGCAGTTTTATCTGCGGGTGAACCCACACCACATTTATGGGCAATTGGCGACGCGAACGGCAAAATGATGTTAGCGCACGCGGCTTCTGCACAAGGTATCGTCGCCGTTGAAAATATCTGCGGAAGACACCAAGAAATCGACTATCGCAGTATCCCCGCCGCCGCGTTTACGCACCCTGAAATTAGCTACGTAGGAATGACCGAAACTGCGGCGAAAGATATGGGTAAAGAACAAGGATTTGAAGTGAGTGCAGTTCGTACATACTTCAAAGGGAATTCTAAAGCCCTCGCAGAAGGTGAAGCTGACGGTATCGCAAAGGTCGTGTATCGTAAAGATACGGGCGAAGTCCTCGGCGTTCATATCATCGGAATGCACGCCTCAGATTTAATTCACGAAGCTTCCGCCGCGATCGCTAACCGTCAATCTGTTTATTCTTTAGCACATCTCGTCCACGCCCACCCCACACTTTCAGAAGTGCTGGATGAAGCATATAAGCGTGCCATTGCTTGAGTAAAATGCGAATCGGTAATAGGTAATGGGTGATTCTTAGTTAAGTATTTTTCTAATGACCAGTTACCTATTACTAATGACCTGTTACCAATTACCTAATATGCAAATTCGTCGTCGTCCACCTAATCCATCAGTTGATGTGAAAAGCTTGCGCTATCAAGTTGCTATTCCTGATGCTGAGCCACAAAATATCTTAGAAAAAATTGTCTGGCATAAAGAAACTGAAGTCGAGCAACTGCGTGAAAAGCTTCCTTTAGTCGAACTTCAGCGTAAAGCCCTTGCTGCACCACCAACACGTGATTTTATTGGTGCGTTGCGTCAAGGAAAAACAACACCTGCACTCATTGCCGAGGTAAAAAAAGCTTCACCAAGTAAGGGCGTCTTTCGCGAAGATTTTGACCCTGTGGCGATCGCGCAATCTTATGCCCAAGGTGGTGCTAGCTGTCTTTCAGTACTGACTGATGAAAAGTTCTTTCAAGGCAGTTTTAACAATCTTGCCTTAATTCGCGCTGCGGTAGATTTACCACTTTTGTGCAAAGACTTCATTATCTACCCGTATCAAATGTATATGGCGCGTATTCGGGGTGCGGATGCCGTGCTGTTGATTGCCGCAATTCTGAGCGATCAAGATTTACAATACTTTGTTAAAATTGCAACTGCTTTAAAAATGGCAGTATTAGTCGAAGTTCACACCTTAGAGGAACTTGACCGCGTTTTGGCAATTGATGGTATCCGATTAATTGGTATAAATAATCGCGATTTAGAAGATTTTACCGTAGATTTACAGACAACTTGTGCATTGCTAGAAGCACGCGGCGAAGAATTGCGATCGCGGAATATCTTAGCCGTCAGCGAGTCAGGATTGCATACACCCGCAGATCTACAAGTTGTCGCTTGTGCAGGTGCAGCAGCGGTGCTCATTGGCGAATCTTTGGTAAAGCAAAGCGATCCGCAAGCGGCGATCACCACTCTATTTACTATCTAGTCATTAATGGCGCTCTGAATCTGGAGCAAAATTCAGTAACAAGAGCGCCTGCAATTAAGTCAATTTTTTATGCAGACAATTCCCCTTCCCTCTCCGATTCACTACGAACTCTTGTTGCAGTTATTAGAACAACAAACACTATCCGCAGCAAGTCAAAATCCAACTTTGCGCGAACAGGTGAATCAGCTAATCATTACCCTACGTAAAGCCGCCGCGCAACAGAAGCAGCTAGAAGAAAGTTGTCAGCAGTCACAGATTGCAATTGAATCACGGTGGTCACTGAATCAATAAATTAGATGAGGACTTACACAAGAAACGATCTCAAAACTTTTGGCGAATAAATTCGCTCCTAAATCAACAAAATCCACCTCTGTAGACTACTTTATTTTTCTGCGCGTGCTTTGAGTGCTTGATTCATCTTTTCAAAACCACTTTTAGTGTTGGTGTCTAAGCTGTTTGCTAAAAAGGGAACGAGTAACCCTGAAAAAACTTCGCTGTGGATAAATCGAATGCGATCGCGATCTCGCGGCTCAATTTGAAAACAATGTTCGCCAGTAAAAATTCCTGGTACAAGTAACCGTCCTAACCAACGCAGTTCTCGTTCAGGTTCAGCGACCAAAACTTTAGGGCGAAATGTCATCGGGGTTCCCCCTGGTGGTTGTAGTTGCACTTCTAACCTTGCTCCTTGCTTTACCTCACCTCTCACAACACGAATAAACGGGTTCCATTGTGGATAGCTATCAAAGTCGGTCAAGATTTTCCAAACTTTGCTAGCCGAAGCATTGATTTCAATGTGGGTGTTTAACTGCTTCACAAGCAATCTCCTCAGTGAAAATGCGAGCGAATGACTTTGCTGCTAGATTAACAAAGTTTAGATGGTGCGTAGACCGATTTATTTTCTGCCTAAATGTATAGTACGTACATCGCATAAATTTTAGGCATTGACTAAAATAAAATCCTACGATGGTGCTTATCAAAAACCAGACAGTTAGCCCAATCGAAGGGAGAACTAGCGTGTTAGAGCAAGATTTGATACATAGTGATTTAGCGCATCAGTCAGAGCGTTACTTACACGCGATCGCAACGAATAGCGGTAACGACATATCCCCTTTTGATAATCAAATCGAGCAAAAACAATCGAATCGCATTCATCAGCTGGAACGAGCGTTAGAACAGTCATTGACGTATCTAGCAGAATTGCGCAGAAAGTTGAAAACTCAAGCTTTACTCGAAGCACAGCTAGCCGCAGTCGAGGAAATCGCCAACTTACAGAAGCAAGTCATCAGCAAATTGCAGCAGCAACAATCGCAAGTGCAATTGCAACAAGAGAAATCACATCAAACTCTGCAGCAAACTGCGATTCTTCAAGAACAAATTATCCAGCAATCGCAACAGGTTGGCGAGTATGTCGCTGCTGTACATTATTGGAAAGAGCAGTATTTGGCAAGTGTGACGCTGGCGCTCGAACTAAAAGAAGTGATAGAAAGACTTTTACCAGACCGATTATTTGAACTTAACCATTTATTAACAACGGTGCAATCAATAACACAAAAAACACAAGAAGTTGCATCAACTTTACCTACACCTGCAAAGCACGCATCTAAAGTAGATTTACCACCTTTTCTAAAGTAGCACCCTTCTTTTGCTCCTCTGCACAGTAGCTGTATCCGCGATCGCACTTTTCCAGGTATAATCAAAAAATTTCCCAAAATCGTACAAGCTATTCAACTTGTGCAATCCTAGAGAAACCCCTAACTCTTCGCACAACAGTAGGACAACAATGCAAGACAAGCTGATGCTGATGATTCCTGGTCCCACGCCGGTACCAGAGGCGGCGCTACTCGCGTTAGCCAAGCACCCCATTGGTCATCGTACCAGTGAATTTAGCAACATTCTGGCAGAGGTGACAGAAAACCTCAAGTGGCTGCACCAAACGCAAAGCGATGTCATGCTGCTGACAACCAGCGGGACAGGTGCAGTCGAAGCCGGAATGATTAATTTTTTGAGTCCTGGCGATCGCATTTTAGTCGGTTGTAACGGTAAGTTTGGCGAACGCTGGGCGGAAGTGGGTGAAGCTTATAGCTTGAATGTCGAAAGAATTACTGCTGAGTGGGGACAACCCCTCGATCCTCAGGCGTTTGCAGAAAAACTCGAAGCTGACAAAGAAAAACAAATCAAAGCTGTCGTCGTTACCCACAGCGAAACATCAACAGGCGTACTTAATGACCTAGAAACAATTAACCGCCATGTTAAAAATCATGGTGAAGCGCTGATTATTGTAGATGCAGTCACAAGCCTTGGTGCAGTTAATGTGCCAATGGATGCTTGGGGTTTAGACGTTGTTGGTTCTGGTTCGCAAAAAGGTTATATGATTCCCCCAGGGTTGGGAATTGTTGCGGTTAGCCCGAAAGCTTGGGAAGCCTACAAAACTGCGAAACTACCCCGCTACTACCTCGATTTAGGTAAATATCGCAAAGCAACTGCGAAAAACACAACTCCGTTTACACCACCCGTTAATATGATCTTTGCTTTACACGCTACACTGCGGATGATGAAGCAAGAAGGATTAGACGGCATCTTCACCCGCCATCAACGATTGATGCAGGCAACACGTGCGGGAATTAAAGGCTTAAATCTACCTTTGTTTGTGAGTGATGATTGTGGAAGTCCTGCCATTACTGCGGTAGCACCCGCAGGAATTGCAGCGGATCAGGTGCGTGCGATTATGAAAAAGCATTTTGATATTGCTTTAGCTGGCGGACAAGATCACCTCAGTAATAAAATCTTCCGTATCGGGCATTTAGGCTTTGTCAGCGATCGCGATATTCTCAGTGCGATTTCAGCACTCGAAGTTGTCATGCACGAACTTGGTTATGAAAACTTTACGCCTGGTGCAGGTGTGGCTGCGGCTGCAAGAGTTTTTGCTCAATCGTAGAATAAACCTCCTGCATGAATGTGTGAACTTATTGATAAAAGTCTTGCTTCAGTGTACTTTCGTACACTTTGCTTGAGTAGCCCCTGACTGAAGTCAGAGGGCGTTTGTGATTCATGCAAGAAGTCTAATGAAGTGCTAAAGGCATGGCAATTTAAAATCAAAAGAGCGGGTAATACCCGCTCTATGTATTGCCAATACATTGTTCTGTCTCCTTTCACTATTATTGCCTACGCACAACTTGCGTGTCTAGACATATTTGAACTAGCATTTGGCGATTTGTCATATTTGCGCGTTCCTATACTACTGCGCTTTCCAACCAATCGTAGATTTGGTTAAGTTGGTCTAACGTAACCAAGCCATACTGCCACAAAATCATAGGTAACGGACCTGGATCTTGTTCGCGATGGCGTAATGCGACATCAATCGAAGCAGCGGATATCGATAAATCTTTTTGAAGAAAGTCAATGAATTTAGAGTAGTTTGCTGGTGACATTGTTTCACCTTCCGTTGTAAATAAGTTTAAGTTTGAGTTATTCGTCATACGATCAGCTAGTACTGACTAGCCAGTTTTTTCTGTCCTGATACCACTGGTAACTTGCTAACTCTACTTGACGGTGAAACTGACTTTTATGAGTTTCCCTGACATATGAAGAGTACAAATAACGACATGGAATAGAATTTTAGCGCAACTTGCTAATTTTCGTAGTTTGCTCCAGAAAAAACAAAATTTATTAGAACTATTTTTACTTTAGTGCAGCAATATTGTTCACCTATTACAAGGAGGATATTAGCTACAGGATTTTATTCTCCCAAAAGACTGAGCAGGGCTTGACTCGTGCGAATTTAATATTTTTTGAATTGTAACGCTCTACACAATAAGAATGATCGCCGCAATAATTTTATTTTTCTATCAAATCTATCAAATATAGCAGGAGTCGGAGGTCAGAGGTCAGACATCAGTTGACAGTGAACAGAGTGTGGAAAGACTTTGTCAACTGTCAACTAGCAACTTAGCGTGCTAGATGTCCTAACTTTATTGACTAGGGCTATATTACCCTACTCAACCTCAAATCACTACAATTTTTCTGGGGGATTTCCCCCTTTATTGCAAACGATGTGGTAAAAGAAAGTTGCTTGTTTAGAGTTTGCGAGTCTAAAAATCGAATATCGAGGCGATCGCCGACGCGAATTCCGAGTTCAGCGGCGCGTCCCCCACGCAGTTCTATGACTTGGTTGACGGGTGTTTCGGGACCATACGTCGGACAGGGTTCAGCTTGACAAGGTGGTACAGCGGGTGCGATCGCTTTCACGCGTCCATTTTCTAAAAAAATCATATCAAGCGGAAATCGCACATTTTTCATCCAAAAACCGACAGGGCGCGCCGGTTCAAAGACAAACAGCATTCCGCGATCGTCGGCTATGGTGTCGCGATACATCAAGCCAGTGGCTTGTTCTTGAGGTGTCCGCGCTACTTCCAGATTAATTTTACGTCCTGCAATCGTTACTGTAGCAGTTATAGGAAGATTTTGACCAACATTCACAGATTGTTGCGCCAGAGGTGTTACTGTTGGCGATACTGCGGGCGTTGGCGTTGCACAACCCAGCATCATAGTTCCTAAAATGATTCCAAGGACAGCAGAACCACGACTCACTATTTAATAACTCCCAGCATTTGCGTTCATAGCTTTTGAGTGGTTCTCCTTCGTCAGAGTTCCCTAATTACGATTCTCGTAAAACATAGCCGACACCCCGCACAGTTTGGATTAAGCGTCTGTGACCTTCGTCTTCTATCTTAAGGCGTAAATAACGAATATAAACTTCGATAACATTCGATTCACCCATGAAATCATAACCCCAAACATTTTCTAGAATTTGTTCGCGAGTTAGAACTTCACGCGGATGTTCCATCAGATACTTGAGCAGTTCAAACTCTTTCATTGTCAGATCCAACGCTTTGCCATGACGAATGGCGCGGCGCGTTGCTAAATCTAAGACAAGATCGCCAAAGCGTAATTGTTCGGTTAAGCCTGTTTCTGGTTGTAGATAGAGGCGCACCATCTGTAAAAATTCTTCAGAGCGGTAAGGTTTGAGAAAATAGTCATCAGCACCCGCTTCTAGACAAGCTACGCGATCGTCAACGGTATCTCGTGCCATCAAGACTAATACCGGTATGCGCGCGCCTGCTTTGCGTAGATGAGTACATAACTCTAGCCCTGATTCTCCAGCCAGCATTCGGTCTACCACAATCAAAGCTGGCTGGATTTCTCGCGAGTATTGCATCCCGCTGTAAACGTCAGGCGCGATCACAGCTTCATAGCCTGATTCTTGTAAGTCAAGGCTCACTTGCTCTGCCAACGTCTCATCAGTTTCGACTAATAAAACACATGGACTGCGTTCAGCCTCTACCGTACTCATAAGCCGCTATCCAGGAATGAAGGATTGCATTTGGTCATAGCTCAGTTATCACACAGCGAAACTAAGTATGAACACTTAATTATATTCATATCCTTATAAAAATTGCCCACTTTTAAGGCAACTCGACCGAAGTTGGCTTGGCAATATGCGGTAGCCCCCAACCTAACTTTTCGCGCAAAATCCGAAAGAACTCCGGTGATTGCAGGCGGATAAATCGCGCGGAGTATTGCGATCGCCCTAATTGCACCTGATCCTCAGGAAAAACGTAGCAACCAGCATTTCCATCAACCACCATCACTAACCGATCAGTACTCGCACTCGAAATTGTCACAGTTTCAGTATCAGCAAAGACGAGCGCGCGTGACGCAAGCGAATGCGGACAAATGGGAACTAGCTGTAATACGGGAACTCCTGGTGTTACCACAGGTCCTCCCGCACTCAATGAATACGCCGTTGAACCAGTGGGAGTTGAGACAATGACACCATCTGCGGCAATATCTACGGGCGCGTGATGTCCCACCGCAATTTCAAAATGGCACATACACGTCAAAGGTTCGCGGTGCAGTACCATCTCATTCAAACACAACGCTTCCCAGAGAACTGATTTCCCGCGACGCAAGACCTTAACGGCTAACATCGCCCGTTCTTCAATCTCATATTTTCCCGCCATGACTTGTTCCATAACTAGCGGTAATTGATTGACATAAGCTTCGGTTAAAAACCCCATGTGTCCTGTATTTACCGTCAGGATCGGAACGCCACAAGGAGCCACTAAACGGGAAGCAGCTAAAACTGTGCCATCGCCTCCGAGGACAATAGCAAATTTCATTTCCGCATCAAAACCAGGTGGGGTAAGACCTTCAATCGGTGTATGACACACCGGACTTTCTGGGTTCGAGTAACCCAAAATCCCCCCGATACCAGTTGTTGCACAAACTTCCCAACCCGCTGCGATGAGCTTGTCTTTCAGTTCGTTAGCAACACGACCGGCGATCGGCTTAACGTCGTTGTAAATAATGCCCGCTTTCGGCACGCTACAAGTCCAGATTTCCGCAATGCTTACTATTAGCTAGATCCTTGCACATTTTTGCTCAAGAGGCGAGGGTTTCTTGAAGAGAGTTATGGATGTTGAGTTGTGAAGTACTGAGCTAAGAAAATACTTAAATTCAAAACTCACGCACTAGCCACTATTCACTCGCTCCTCTCTAACTCTTAAACGGCGTTTTCTTGGAAGTTTGCTTCTTTTTTGTTTTTGTTTTTTCGTAATCGAGTTCTCGTAACTTCTTCAAAATTCTGGCAAAGTACTCTTGCATATAGCTTTCCAAGGTTGTGGTTTCTGTTGGATCTAACCCAAAAACTTGATAAACCTCATCCATAGGAGCATCCAAAGGTTTGCCATTTGCTAAGACTTCGGTAAACGCTAAGCGATCAGCAACGTTCCAACCCCATTGGAAAAAGCGGAGTACTCGGCGCATTGTCCGTAACAAGTTGATTGGCATTCGCGTAATGCGTGCTTCTTTGCCAGATAGTCGTTCGCATAAACTAATAATTTCTTCCGCACTCCAAGTACGAGTCCCCACTACCGGAAAAGTTTGTTTTTCTGTTTCGGGAACGGATAGGGCGCGAACCGCGAATTTAGCAATATCTTGCGTATCCATGTAGGCGATCGGTGAAGATTCGCCGGTAATCCATACGGCTTGTCCTTCCAAAATCGGAATTGCGTATTGCCCAATCAACCCCTGCATAAAGCCACAGAGTTGCAAAATAGTGTAGTTTAAGTCGGCTTCGGCTAAAAAGAGCTCAGTACATCGCTTGATTTCCATAAGTGGGACATCAGGATGCTTGTCCGCGTCTATCAGCGAGAAGAATACATAACGTTCGACACCAGCGGCTTTAGCCGCTTGAATGAGCGCGACTTTCCCGTCCCAATCGACTTGTTTGATACTCAGCGAGTCTGTAGCGCGAGCCGTAGCTGCATCGATAATCGCTGTTATTCCTGTAAGCGCCGGAGGTAAGGTATCTGGATAACACAAATTACCAGCTACCAGTTCAGCACCCCATTCTTTTAAAAAAGTGGCTTTCTTAGGATTTCTTACAAGACAGCGTACCTTATACCCCTCATCGAGAGCACGGCGAACTACTTGTCTTCCCAAGGTGCCAGTAGCACCGACAACTAATATAGTCATGAGGGATTAGTAATGAATCTTAAACTTTTATTAATAAAATCCTATCAGAATCCATTATATTAAAAAACTTTACAATAGATTGAGGATTTTTAAGCGAGGGAAGAACGAGTTACTCGTTGCTAGTTACTAGTTGTTAGCCACTCTTGACACTAATCACTAGCCACTAACCACTAGCCACTAACCACTTACTCCTCTATAATTCGCTTTCTTCACCTCCCTGAATTTTGAGCAAGAGAAAACCCAAAACGATGCCAACAGGGATCAAGGTGAGGCACAAAATGGTTGCTGTAAACATCTCGCTCATAACGACGATTCTCCTTCGCTAAATCAATTTCAGTAAACTAGTATAAAGAAGTCCACACTCAGGCAAGAGTCAGTCTCTTTCTGAGAAAAATCTAGACTAGTGTAAAGTATTTTAAATCAGTTCGGTGACATAACTCTGCTTGTTTATTGACTTATACGCAATCATCTAGAGGCTTTTCTATAAAAAATGTCTTTGTTGCAGAATTCGCTTTATGTAGAAGAACGTCCGCGTTTGGCTTTGACTTTGGGCGATCCGGCTGGTGTAGGACCAGAAGTGATTTTAAAGGCTTTAGCCGAACCAGAATTTGCGCAAAGCTACGATGTCACAGTTGTTGGAAGTCAGGCGCAACTCACCAAAACTTACGAACAGTTATGTCAGTGTTGTCGTGACAATTTTGCAAATCCAGAAAAATTAAAAATTTTAGATATTAACACTGAAGATACTATCACTACAGGAATCGGCAATGCAGCGAGTGGAGCAGCAAGTTTTGCTTATATGCAAGCCGCGATCGCCCGTACAAAAAGCGGTGAATTTGATGCGATCGTCACAGGCCCCATTGCGAAATCTGCTTGGAAAGCCGCAGGCTACAATTATCCTGGGCAAACCGAGTTACTCGCTGAGCTTGCAGATGTGACAAAATACGGAATGTTGTTTGTCGCGCGATCGCCCCACACAAATTGGACATTAAGAACATTACTTGCAACAACACACATTCCTCTGCGTCAAGTTGCGGATACGCTCACACCAGAACTTCTGACGAGTAAATTAGATTTACTCGTGGAGTGTTTACAGCACGATTTCGGCATAGCACAACCAAGAATTGCGATCGCTGGATTAAATCCGCATAGTGGAGAGTCAGGACAACTCGGACGCGAAGAACAAGACTGGCTGATTCCTTGGCTGGAAAAAGAAAGATGCGATCGCCCCAAAATTCAATTAGATGGTCCCATACCACCAGATACAATGTGGGTAAAACCAAGTCAAGCTTGGTATGGTAAAATCGGCACAGCAATCGCTGCGGACGCTTATCTAGCGCTGTATCACGATCAGGGCTTAATTCCTGTCAAACAACTTGCTTTTGACCGTGCGGTAAATACCTCAATCGGTCTTCCTTTTATCCGGACTTCACCGGATCATGGCACAGCATTTGATATTGCAGGCAAAGGAATTGCCGATGCTACTAGCATGAAAGCCGCCATACAACTTGCTGCTGAACTAGCTTGTCAAAGAATCTCGTCAAGAAGTTTTATGCAAATCGGTTCTTCTGATTCTTGCGCCTCTAACTCTCATTCATCACTAGCCACTAGCCACTAAAATCTGTTCTTCAACTGTTAATTCTGTAGGTTGACATTGCAGCACTTGAACGCAAATTTCTTGACAGCCTTCTTGTTCTATATCCTCAATATATCCAGGTAAAAACGATTGTGCTTCCTGTCTACTCGCAAAAGGTCCAAAGTAATAAATGACATTCGGTTGAGTAGTCGTAACTTCTACCCACCAATCTAGTTCAACGTGGTTGCTGTTAGCGTCATCTAGTAATTTCATATATTTGCTCCCTAATGTATAGGTAAGCAGATCCTCAAGTTCTGGTTTGACAATAGCGATCGCGTAGGTTCGAGATTGTAGGGTAAGTTTCCTGAGTTTAATATCGTGTCAATGTGAAAATCTTGAGAGAAAGCATTCTGGGCTAACCGCTAGAGGCATGTAGGGGTTAACCCAGTTGCATCATATAGAAGGGCAATGAGGAGATTTTAGCTTTGATGAACAGCCAATCACCTGACTTAAATACTCAATCTACAAGCTAGGCGTGAAGAAAAGGGAGAAGAAATCGTGAAGAAATCGGGTATTCTTCAGAAAAGTTCCCCAACTTCATAAAAAATCAGCTTAGTATAAAGAACTTAACATTTTGTTAATAGGCTGTGCAGTGACAGCATTTATTGATGTAGCGAGGGTTGTCTAAGGCGATAGCCGACACCGTGAACGGTTTCAATGAAATCGCTTGCAGCGCCTACAGACTTCAGCTTTTGACGGAGAGTCTTGATATGCGCTTTGACAGTATCTTCTTCTGGCGGGTCTTCCAAAGACCAAACGTGTTCAATGATGGCACTACGACTAACAACGCGTCTTCCATTGCGTAAGAGCACTTCTAGAAGACTATACTCTTTGGGTGTCAAGTACAAAGGTTTTTCTTCGTAGGTTACTTCATATGTACTAGGATCTAGCCGCAACCCATCCCACTCTAAAATTGGTGGCGTCTGCGCACTTCCTCGCCGCAGTAGCGCGCGAATCCGCGCAAATAATTCTTGTAAGTCTACTGGTTTGATCACGTAATCATCAGCCCCTGCGTCTAACCCTGTGACTTTATCTGCAATATTATTTAAAGCAGTTAGCATCAGTACTGGAATCCCATAGCTTTGAGAACGTAGCCGCCTACATAGGCTAATACCATCAAGTTTGGGAAGCATCATATCCATAACAATGAGATCGTATGTAACCGTTTTGACTTGTTGCCAAGCGGCTTCCCCATCACTTACCGTATCTACTACATACCGCTGCTCAATCAGTGCTGTTGCTAAAATTTCGGCAAGGCTAAGATCGTCTTCGACTATCAGAATCCTCATGGAGCAAGATTATTTTTAATATCCATTATCAACCAGCTTAAAAAGCAATTAATTTATTAAGTTACTACTGTCGAATACTTTGCTGCAAGTCACACTCGCTTGCTCCACGATTTGTATAGGATGTAACCAGGTAGATATTTTATAATTAAGTATTGTGACCGCGGAATGCGGTGAAAGCAGGCACCGGGGTTTAACTCCGGTTTACCGTTCACTTTTGACTCACTTAATAATATGGGGATGATTACCGTACAAATATTTTGGAGTTTTATTAGAATTAATTTAAAATTAAATGAGCAAAAGCGCTATAATTATTCACTGTTGAACTCCTCAATTTAGACTATCAAATATAAATGAAATAAGGGGGTTTTTATTTTAAGTTTTAAGCATTAAAATTATCTCGTATCAAGTTCTGCTAAACACTAAAAATACATCTGATAGCTGACTATTGCTCATTAAGCTAATTACCAGTTCATGAGTTGCAGAGACACAATATTTTGTTCACATAAATCGATTTCAAGCGATCGCTACTCAGGACAGTGAGACACCACGTCTTATATAGTCAAGTCTATAGTACTACTAAATATCATAAATAGGACTTTGCCAAAGCCCTGTATGGGGACAGCATCCTCAATTTACTTGCAAGATGCGATCGCTTGATTTATAGCTCTAGTCAAGAGAGTTAGGTCATTGTAGAAGAGTGACTTTCCTAACTAGAGTTTATAACCTGACCTCTACTACAGTAATTTTATTGAATTGCTAATTACTGACAGATTCCGCCAAAGCGGGTGCTTCAGGTTGCAGTAATCCATGTAACAATGACGCTGGAGGTTGCGAACCATAAGGCCAAGCAAATGCATGACGAAAAGCTGCATTTTGACAAGCTTTCAACTGCTGGAAATCAATAATATCTTGCGTCAGTAAATTCTCGTACTCAAAAGGTAAGCGAACATTATGTAATCCAGCGTTGTCAGTACAAATTGCAATATCAACTCCTGCATCAAAACAGCGGTCAAACACAATCTTAAGCTGTCGCAGGTCTTCTAGAGTTCCCGTTTTAAGATAAGTTGTTGGGCAAACTTCGAGACATTGGTTGCGTCGTGCTAATTCACTGAGTAATTCTGGATGGCTTAGAGGAATTTGAATGCCGTGTCCGATGCGCATCAAATAAGGCAATAACTCGGGATAACAACCATCTGTTGTTTCGTAAAGATGTCCAGTTGTATTGAGATTGAGTGATCGCGCATAATCATACAATGCGATAAACTCGTCAAGTCTTTCTTTGTAGTGAGTATCACCCCCCGCTACATCGATCGCACAAACATAATCTCGACTTTGAACCGCCAAATTCACAATCGCCTTATTTACCTCATACGGAAGTCGCGAGTGCATACACAGAATTTGACTTGTGACGATTGGATACTCTGGCACTCGACTTGCTTTCCCGACAACTGCTACAATTTCTGCCATCTGGTCAATGCGCTCTGATTGACTCAAATGGTCGGGCGTACGCAAGTAAGGCGTGTAGCGCAATTCTAAATAAGCAAGGTTCTCAAAGATATAAGCACCACGCATCAAGCGATAAATAAAATATGGCAATGTCTCTACGCTTTGTACGCTTTCTACCAGTGTATGGAGTTCTAGATACTCATCGAGTGTGTTGCGCGGTTTTGTATAAAACTCTTCAAACTCTTGATACTCAGGAAATTTTTGTCCTAGATTGGTTGAATGACGTTGAAAGTAGCGCCACAGTACACGCGGTACTACCGAACCTCCCAAATGCCGATGCAATTCTGCATATAATGCCATGATCTTGATTAAAATTAACAATACAAGTTATTAATTAATCTTAACAATAATCTTCAAATTGGCAATTTTAGGCAGAATCTGTGATTTGAAGGCGATGATGTAAGCTTTTAGCCATTGGAAACTTGCTGTAAAGCCGCAACCGCTTCTTGTGCTAGTATCTGCGCAGGCAATAGACCGCCAAAAAGCCAAGCATCTTCGTTTCTAAAACTGACTCGCCTACCGAGGTTCTTTGACATATGCAGGCAACTTCTAGAAATTTTGCTGCATCTGTGCAAGTTGACTTCCTGCGTTAATTTCTGGGTAAGGATTAAATAGCATTGTTTTAGAAATAGAAGATAGCGTTTGATAAATTCCTGCGTGGCGCTGCTGCACACCTAAAATTAAATCAGGTTTGATTTTAGCGATCGCCTCTAGATTTGGTTCTTGGTGTGTCCCGACTTCAACAACTGAATCGACTAACTTTGGCGCAATATTCACATATTTGTTATGGCCAGCAATATCAGCAACTCCTGCAGGTTGAATTCCCAGTTCTAGCAATTCTCGACATAGACCCACTCTAGTGCGACAACCTTATCTGTCGGATTTAGCTGTATCCCAGTCACTTGCACAACATCGGCGCGCAGGTCGAATGACTGCGATCGCAACTGGTGTTGCGATGAAAATCGCATTTTTTAAGGGGTTCATAGTGTTTCCTCACACAGAAATCGTAGACTTGAGTAGAGCTTTGAATAAATCTTTAGTTTTATTGCAAAATCTTGGCAAGCTCTAAAGAAGCTTGTCTCCGCGAAAGACATCTTCTTAGACGCCCTATGAACATGAGCAACAATCACTCAGCAGAAATTATTTGCGATATAGTTTCAATAATTTTCCTAAAAAAGATAAGGCTATAACGAGAATCTCTGTCAATATGCCTAAATCTCAAAAATCTTCTTAATCAGCAACAGCGTTAAACTATAACTATGACTTTGTAGCATTAAAATATTGACATACTGCAAGTATTTTGCTATAAATTAGAGTTTGTGTGAAAACCTTAGCTAACTTACATAAACCTTGGCTAACGTCATAGTGATCGGCGCTCAGTGGGGCGACGAAGGAAAAGGAAAAATCACGGATCTGCTCAGCAAATCGGCTGACATTGTTGTACGCTACCAAGGGGGTGTCAATGCCGGACACACACTTGTAGTTCAGGGTCAAACTTTCAAGTTGCATTTGATTCCTTCGGGAATTTTATACCCTGACACTGAATGCATCATTGGCTGTGGTACTGTAATTGACCCGCAGGTGTTGATTAAAGAACTCGACCAGTTAGAAAGCCTCAACATCTCCACCCAAAATCTGCTGATTTCAGAAACAGCCCATGTCACGATGCCGTATCATCGGCTGATCGATCAAGCATCCGAAGAACGCCGAGGCGATCATAGAATTGGGACAACAGGGCGAGGAATTGGTCCAACGTATGCGGATAAGTCTGAGAGGACAGGAATTCGCATCATTGATTTGATGAATCCTACGGGGTTGCGCAAACAACTGCATTGGGCAATTAGCTATAAAAATGCCATTTTAGAGAAGCTTTACAACCTACCGCCTTTAGATGCAGAAGAAGTCATTGACCAGTATCTAGAATATGCAGAACGCTTGCGTCCTCATGTAGTAGATACATCGCTCAAGATCTACGATGCGATTCAACGACGTCGCAATATCTTGTTTGAAGGCGCGCAAGGGACATTGCTCGATTTGGATCATGGGACCTATCCTTACGTCACTTCCTCAAATCCTGTTGCTGGTGGGGCTTGTGTCGGTACTGGTGTAGGACCAACAATGATTGATCGCGTGATTGGAGTCGCCAAAGCGTACACGACACGCGTCGGTGAAGGACCATTTCCAACAGAACTCAACGGCAAAATTGGTGAGTTACTGTGCGATCGCGGCGCAGAATTTGGCACAACCACTGGGCGGCGTCGGCGTTGCGGTTGGTTTGATGCGGTGATCGGACGTTATGCGGTTCGCGTCAACGGTATGGATTGTCTCGCAATTACAAAACTAGATGTTCTGGATGAACTAGACGAAATCAAAGTTTGTGTTGCGTACGAAGTTGATGGAGAAAAATGTAAGGATTTTCCTCACAACGCCCGTCGGTTTGCACGGTGTCGTCCCATTTATAAAACAATGCCAGGTTGGAAACACTCAACCGTCAATTGTCGCTCGTTAGAAGACTTACCACCGCAAGCGCTCGACTACTTGAAATTCTTAGCCGAGTTGATGGAAGTTCCGATTGCGATCGTTTCTTTAGGCGCTAGCCGCGAACAAACTATCATTGTGGAAGACCCAATTCACGGTCCCAAACGTGCTTTACTTCATGCGAATGGCACTCCTGTCGTTACGGAAGTGTAAGTCGAAAAAAGCTTTTTAAGATTCAAAATTTACCGTTTATCGCTTGTTACTTTTAGCAGTATGGAAATCACAGTCGAAGGAAAAAAAAGAGCAGAAGGTAGTAAGCCAAACGCTCTACGTCGTTCAGGTTTAATTCCTGCCAATTTGTACGGTCACAACGGTACAGAGTCAATTCATCTTACCTTAGAAGCAAAAGCAGTAGAAACGCTGTTAAAACAAGCTTCAGTCAACAACACACTGATTCAGTTAAATATTAGCGATCTGCCCTGGCGCGGTAAAGCGCTCCTACGGGAAGTTCAACGCCACCCGACTAAAAGATTTCCTTATCACCTGAGTTTCTTCTCGGTTGCAGCCCAAGATACTGTAGAGGTAGAAGTGCCACTACACTTTGTCGGCGAAGCACCTGGGGTGAAAATAGAAGGTGGTGCGCTAGATACAGTTTTGACGCATATCCAAGTTCGTTGCGCTCCCGATCGCATTCCTGAAACCATTGAAATTGACGTCTCTAATATGAATATGGGAGACGTGCTGTATCTTCGAGAGTTAGTCTTACCCGAAGGTGTTTCCTTGGTAAGCGAAACTAACGATGCTGTCGTTTCTGTCTTAGCACCACAAATTACACCAGAAATTATTGAAGCCCAAGAAGCCGCAGCTGATGCAGAAATTGCGACAGCACAAGCATCTGAAGCCGAACAGAAAGAACCACAAACCGACGCTGAAACGGGCGGTTAATTCTGACCGCGGAATGCAGTGTACCGTTCACTCCGATTACAGTTTACTATCGTGTAAGACCAGAATATTCCTCTGGTCTTTTATTTATAATTAACCTGGCAACTATAGTCGCCGCTTAACGAACAAAGTCCAGATGGTGCGTGGACTAATACAAAAATGATTTAAGCATCGGCTTTAGAGGATGTCTCGAAAGGAGTAAACGGGGTTGTTCAAACCATCCCCTTGCTCGCCGCTAGTTCCTACAACAGAATAAACCCCTAAGTGCGAATTTGGCTTTTCAATCCTGAGGCCTTCTAAAGTTGAAGTTCCCTGCTTGTAGGAATTTAGAGGGCAAATACCACATGATTAAATCTTCTCAATTATCCTCTCACCTGTATCGCTGCGGTTTCTACTAGTAAGCTAAAACAAAAATCTAAAATCTAAAACTTAAAATGGCATCTCATACTTTACTTCCTGCTTTAATTCAACAAATGATGCAACCGGAGTTTTATCCGCATCCGGTAAAAGAACCAATCGAACTAATTCAAACTCATGTATCTTATGTGCTACTCACAGGTGATTACGCCTACAAACTCAAAAAGCCTGTGAATTTCGGTTTTTTGAACTACTCAACCTTGGAACTGCGACAGCATTTTTGTCAGGAAGAGTTGCGGTTGAATCAAAGAGGTGCAGGGGAAATTTATCTAGAAGTTTTACCCATTACGCAAGAAGAGCAGTATCATCTTGGTGGTGTGGGAAAGCCTGTTGAGTACGTGCTGAAAATGCGACAATTTCCCCAAGAGGCACTATTTCTCTCGATGTTTGAGCGGGGCGAACTTGATGAAGCTCGTATGGAAGAACTAGGACGCGTTGTCGCACAATACCACGCGCAAACGGCTACAAATGATTATATTCGCAAGTTTGGTGAAGTTGAGCAAGTACGCCAATCAATTGATGAAAATTATGACCAGACTGTAAAGTATATTGGTGGTCCTCAAACGCGATCGCAGTTTGAGGAAACGAAAAAATATACAGACAACTTTTTTGCGCAGCGTCAGCAATTATTTAGCGATCGAATTGCGAATGACTGGATTCGTGAGTGTCACGGCGATCTGCACTTACGCAATATTTGTTTATGGCATGACAAGATTTTACTTTTTGACTGCATTGAGTTTAATGAGCCGTTTCGCTTTGTCGATGTCATGTTTGATATTGCCTATGCAGTCATGGAATTAGAAATGTTACAGCGTCCAAACTTAGGTAATGCGTATTTAAATACTTATATCGAACAAACAGGTGATTGGGAAGGCTTACAGGTATTGCCGTTATATCTCAGCCGTCAATCTTATGTCCGTGCTAAGGTTAATTCTTTCTTACTTGACGATCCTGGCGTACCAGAAACAGTCAAACAGGAAGCTGCAAAAACCGCTGCGGCTTACTACAAATTAGCGTGGGAATATACAAAACCACGTCAAGGTAAACTGATTTTGATGTCAGGGTTATCTGGTTCGGGTAAAAGTACTGTCGCACGCCAGTTAGCGCGTAACACCAAAGCAGTTCACATTCGTTCGGATGCTGTGCGCAAGCATTTAGCAGGAATTCCCTTATTAGAACGCGGTGGAGATGAAGTTTATACAACCGAGATGACGCAAAAAACCTATGCGCGGTTGTTAGATTTGGGTTTGATGTTGGCAACTCAAGGTTACACGGTGATTTTAGACGCGAAGTATGATCGCATTTCCCTGCGCCATGAAGCGATCGCCTCTGCACAAGCGCAACAATTACCACTACAAATTATCCACTGTACAGCACCAATCGAGGTACTACGCGATCGCTTGTCTTCACGCACGGGTGACATTGCAGATGCAACTATAGATTTACTAGAAACGCAGCAAGCAGCCTTTGAGCCTTTTACTACTGAAGAACATCTAGTCAAAGAGGTGAATACAACTCAAGAGATAGAATCACAGTTAATGCTAGAGTAAGGTTTCAATTTAGTCCCTTCAATAAAAGGGATTTCTACGACACGAGGATTTTCAGTCCTCTTGTCTATTACTTCAGGAGTTACGCAGTTGAGAAAAAAGCGTTGGTGCGCTAGAAAAAAAGGATGAAC